>NZ_CP071503.1:2100841-2400961 GCF_017354945.1 Shewanella avicenniae
GCAAGTCATCTGGCTTGAGGACCGGCTGGTCTTGTTTGATTTGACATGTCGTGGATATCCCTGCTGATCTTATGTTTAGCTGCTTCTCGATTATAGCGAGAAGCAACTCTAATAGTTTTAGTTGGAGATTATGAATTTCGTAGGCGTTGCTAAATAAACTTTGAATTTTTTCTAAAGACTTTGATGAAACCGTTGAACCCGAATACATGCCGTGTTGGCGAAACAGCTCGTACACAGTATCAGTGGCATTTATTTGTACCGATTTATCGAGTTGTGTATTTTCCGTAATCTCGAGATAAGCCTGCATCTGCATCAACGCCTCAGATTTAAAGACGTCGCCAATAGATTTGTTCAAAAGGCGAGACATACGTTCCATGTTAAGCTCTTTTTCGCGTTATCAATGAAGGAATAGCAGACCAGCCTAAATCCGATAACATACCATCGAGAATTGGCTTAAGTTGTTGAATGGCTGCTTCATGACTCAGAGACGAATGTTTTTCTAGCGGCGTTTCTCCAGCGACCCAATGACCTAGCTGAAATTTGATCAGTTCTTGATGTACATTATTAGTCTGCAAGTATCGCCTTACGAAGTGACGCCCGAAGTTGATAGGCAACTCAATAAACTGGCTAAGTAACTTTGGCCCAAGGTTAGTGCTTCTGTAAGTGTCATCCTGACAATCTTTATCGTCGGCGTCATTCTTGACGAAAAGTAAAAATAGGCCATCGTTGGATTTTGAATTTTTAACAGACAAAAACCAGTCAGTTTTTTCGATTTTTCCTTGCAGATTTATCAGTTGATGCTCACAACACTGTAAATATAGGTGAGCAGATTCCCTTGGTAAGAGATGATTTAACAAATTGGCGAGTGTGTTCAGATGCTCTATGTAATAAGCAAGCTGCTCTTTTAAAATACTTGGACATGCGACTATTCGAGTATGAGCAAATGTTAACCTAGAATCCTTATCGGAAATGCACAATCCGTCATAACGTGATAGTAACAAATCAAAGGAAGGTAACGGGTTATTAACAGCCCTGTAGCCTGAGGCATTAAGGAAAAGAATCGCGGTGTAAATCGTATATTTATTATGATAATCAATTAGATGATCTAAATTTTTCACAACATCAAACGCGACATAGCTTTTCAAACTGACTTGATATCGAGTGACCCAATCGATAATCGAGGTCCTTGTGGGTGTAAATTGAGATCCGATTCCACATCGATCGTCATTAGTTTGCAAAATCTCCAGTTCTGGGATCTCAAATTCGGTATCGAAAAACTGAATACGCTCAAAAATGCTAAACCACAATTTTTGAAGTTTTTGATTGATTTCTGATTCTGTGTACCACGCATAATGGCGTGGAGATCTGCTGTAATAGCTAAGTTTGTCAGTAACAATTTCAAGCAGTACGGGGTCTACGGTCTCATCAGCCATGACAACGTTAGGTAAAAAGAACTCCATTCGCTTCAAGCTAATCTGACTATCAAATTTTTGATTAATATTTTTTAAAAATGATTCAATCGCCTTTCGGTAGCTAGAAACGCTATAACCTCCCGATAAATTAACACAACCGTTTAAGTCTGTTTTCATCACCATTGAATGAAAAAATTCAGGCAAACGTAGCGTTGCAGATATTTTTGTTTTCAGTAAATTTTCGTTTATCGAATGACGTCCTTTGGTTGATGTTGGTCGCGGTGCAACTATCAAATTCAACCCTACATCTGTAACCATAAGACCAGTGAAGTCATCTTGTGATTCGAACGCAATGGGTAATCTGCAAGCAGACTCTAAAGTTCTCCCCGTCAGCATGATAAACAACAGTATTAACTTAATATTGCTATGGGGGATTTGCTGTATTTTCCCTTGCTTATCGCTTAGAAGCTCGTTCCATAAGTAACTCAATTCATGCGGTTGTAAAACGTTCCTTCCCATACGTGTGATGTTGTGACTACGTCGTACATCATTTGCTATGTTCCCGTTAACCTGGCGAATTTTAGCGATATCTTTTATAACGGCTATATCAGGTTCTTCGTAATTAGGTTTCGGCGTTGACGGCTGTTCAGTTTTTACAATTGATAGTTCGGGATAGTCCTCTGTCGCGGTAACGCCAGCCCCTTCAAAGTAACTATCCAGCCTTGTGCGATTTAGTGATGCGGTGTAGAGATTTTCAGAACCAATAACACGCTCAATCTTTTTCCTGCTATAGGAGGCGCGAACCTTACGATTGCTAATACGTTGCCGCGGTTCTCGATTTTTCCAATCCAGGCGATAGAAATGTTCCAGTTCGAGCAAATAAGCTAACAGAGTCGACGGAGCTAAACTTTCATCAGATTGCCGCTTGATTTCTTCTCGATATTCCTTAAGGCATTGCCACATGTCAGATGCTGAACGGCTCTCAAAGCAATGCCTAGAAACCATTTTATCAGTGTACAAAAGTCGAAACGCCCTTACTGAAGATTCTTCTCGCCCCGATCCAGCAATCTTTTGTTCATTGGTAAGGTAATGTTCCAAAAAAGTCATCAGTGCAATTGCAGCTTCAGGATTCAAATAGTCAAAAAATATGAAGAGCAATGAGTAGATGGGACGCTTACTCATCCAACCTTTTCCATGACTTTGATTAGCGTACTGCTTTACGTAGTCATCACTGACTTCGGTAAAACACTCCAATAGTTCGCCTGCAACTTGCTCATTCAAATCAATCAGTAAACTGAATTTCTTGGGCTGGACCGAAAACACGTATTCTAGAGTTGATATTACTTTCTGTAATCCTCTGAAGTCATCTGGACAATCTATGAGCTCCAATAAATGCTCAAGATTTGAGTATTGCCCTTCAGTGACTCTGGGAAGACATTTTTGAATGTCTTCAATTATCGGAGTAGGCATAATTAGGCCCTCTGCCTAAGTGTCATAAGTCGGCCTTTGAAATTGATAAATATTCGGCAACTTTCGCAGAGGTGTTCAATGACGGAAAATACGTTAACCACTCTTTCGACTGGTAGATGCTTTTTTTCCCTTCGTCTTTTCGGAACCAAGCTCTGAGAAAAAAGCTAATTTTTTTCGTATCGCTAATGAAGCATTTCGCTAAAAGGTCATTTGTAAGGTCAAACAGTACAATGCTTCGCCGCAGAGCAACTGACGGCTTTTTTCTCAGAACAAAAACCATCACAGCATGATCTGACGGTAGGAGGTGTTGAGCTATTGCCGCTCTAAGCTTTATTAATGTGAAGCAACCAGTAAGTGCTTTAAATCGTTTACGATCACGATAGCAAATGATGGGTGATTGAATTGACAGCAAATTGAATAAGTAAGCCGAGTCACTGACTGACTGCTTAGATGTTCTCAACCCAGAAACAGGGTTAGCGTCCTTAAAAATTTCGTCGATAGCGTCATCGGTTATCAAAGCAGAAATTTTAACCTGAAGTACGTCAATTTGTTCGAAAAGTGAATCATCAAATCTCAAAAGCTCAGTATCAACATTTTCCATCTCACCAACTTTAGTCTGTTTTAGATACTTTGATTTTTGACCATTCTGTGGCCAATTGGTGGCGCATTGATATGATATAGATCAAAGATAGGAGTCCGTGCTTATTGATTTGTAAGAATTAAATTGATTTTACTGGTATTATTTAACTCTGAACAATGTCTTGACATGGTAGGGGTCGGTGGTTCGAGTCCACTCGGGTGTACCAAATTGAACAACTCCTCTTTACACCCGTAGCTCAGTTGGTTAGAGCACTACCTTGACATGGTAGGGGTCGGTGGTTCGAGTCCACTCGGGTGTACCAAATTGAACAACTCCTCTTTACACCCGTAGCTCAGTTGGTTAGAGCACTACCTTGACATGGTAGGGGTCGGTGGTTCGAGTCCACTCGGGTGTACCAAATACCGCAAAATCAATACGTTAAAATTTTATTCGTCACCTCAAAGCGCCTTACTTCGACCATTGTCATAGATTTATATTCAATTTTAAAATTTGATTGTTTTTTAATCCAAAGTGAGGCGACTCATATCATGATGGCCACGAACAGCCACGAATGTGACTACTGTGTGACCAATCCCTAACTAGGAAAGTGAAAAAAGCACCTTAGCTAAATCATGAATTTGGACATTTCCGATTTAGGACTTCTGTTCTAAACATGGCATTTCAGAATGCCCAAAGTATGGATTAGCTCTAAACCTGTGGCCAATTTCTATTGTCCACTACATTTCCACCCAAATAGGCTTTATGGTTTAGCATCGATGCAGTTGCGGATCTGCTCTACCCAAAATTTTGCCTCTTCATCACGAAAGAAGCACCCGATTGTGACTTTAAGGCCATCAGGCATTCTCAGCGTGACAATTGCTGCATCGTAAGTTGGATAGTCAGCCTCTAACTCGACCTTGAATATCTTCAAGTCAGCAAGTGGATATCGAGCTATTTTGTTTCGAAACAGAGATTTCCGCTGAAGGGTTGCCACACGAGATTTGGAATCCAATGTCAGGCTAACTGATGCACCAAACAGAACGAACCATAAAATTAGCCCCGAGAAGCAGATAGGTAAGATCAAAAAACCAAAGGTAGCAAAAATAACCTTAAAAACTGGGGGCTCTACCCAGTTAACTGAACTCGCACTATCAACATAAAGAAAAACAAAAGGAATACAGAGAAAAGCCCAAGGAAATAGGAAAATTCGAAGCCAGAGAGGAAAATGGCGGTCATATTTAATACAGCCTTCATCAGACATAATTAGCTCGCCAGCTTTACCTAATGAGCCACGACTCGCCATTAAAAACCTCCAGCCTGCGCGTGAAAGCTTATTTCACCAACACTGGCAATCACCAGCACGTTTTAACTGCTGAGATTATACTAAACATGATCGTATTGGACATCCATACGCATTCGAACATGCCAGATAGGCAAAACTCCTTGTCACTTGCTTGCCAACTTTCTAACGCGAGGGATTCGCGATCATCATGACCGCTTCGCAGCTTTATAGACCATAGCCTAAAGACTGGCAGAACAGTGATTAGAAAATCGTTTCGACCAAGATAGTGCCTTGTGTGTTGCCTTGTTCCAGCAGCAACCGGAGCGGGGACTATGGTGCGAGACCTATGCAGCAACGCCCATGAAAGGCCAGATTTCTACTCTTCTTTCCACTGCATCTATTCAATAAAGTTTTCTTAATCGGTGACACCCAAGTTATTATCTGTTTGTAATTCATTTTTACACTGAATAAAAAGACGCTGAAATCTCTCATGGAAAAAGTTGCTCTACTCGTTGATGTTCAAAATGTGTATTACACCGCGCGCCAAGCGTATCGCCGTAACTTTGATTACAACCGTTTTTGGGCGCTAGCCACTCATGGACGAGAAGTTGTGGCTGCATTTGCGTATGCGATTGACCGCGGCGATTCCAAACAGCGAGAATTTCAAAATATCCTGCGGGCAATTGGTTTTGAGGTAAAACTTAAGCCGTTTATTCAACGCGCTGATGGTTCGGCCAAAGGCGATTGGGACGTGGGCATCACCATTGATGCATTAGAGCAAACCAAAGACGCTGATGTGGTGGTGTTGGTCTCTGGCGATGGTGATTTTGAGCCGCTGGTACAAACGCTGCGCAAAAACCATCACAAATCAGTCGAGCTATATGGCGTGCCATCGCTGACCGCAGCTGCTGTGGCTCATGCTGCAAACAGTTTTATCGCCATTGATGAACAGCTGTTGCTGTAGTTGCTGCCTACTGCGGAAATGTTGATTTGATGAGGTTATCGCGTCACTTTGTCGATTTTAAAAGCCAACAAGCAAAACGGGAACCTGTGTCCACAAGAGTTGCTAATTAACACTAATTATCCTAACTATAATTCATTCATTTAATAACCATAGAAGATATTACATTTAACTGAATATTGTAAGTGAGTTGCGAACTTAAACCGGTACACTCTAATTTATTAAGAACTGAACAAGTAAAAAGTAACTCACAAAAAATTAACTTTGGTGTTAACCGTTGAAAAATCATTCAAATCATAAAAAAATGAATAATATTTGTGCAATAAATCTAATACGCGCACATTGAAATTGTATAATTATCAGAAAGAAGAGAGAATATTCACGTACACTTTAATATGTACTAAGTAGTAAGTGTTAATTATCAAGGAACACAATCTTGAAAAAATTATTATTATCCATCCCTTTTATAATTCTAGTAACAGGGTGCACATCAGCTAATGTCGTCAGAGTTCCCGGAGAAATTAGCAAAGCAAGCAAGTATGGGCCGATTGATGAAAAAGCTACAGTTAATGATATTGGGATTGTTCAGTATTTAAATGAAGGCATCGATTCTGTTCGCGATGCAAGACGAGAAGACGCATATAAAAAAATGTTCAAGTTGTGTAATGGAAAATACGAAATTGTCGGCGAATCGAATTCTGAAACAGATCCGATGACATTTGTAAACAAAACTTATAATGGTTTAGTCGCAACAACTGTCTCATCAACCTATAAATATATATATTTTAAATGTAGCTAGAGCTTAAAATTAAAAATTAAAAATTAAAAATTAAAAATTAACTTTTAATAAATAATTGGAAGAGTGTTAATCTTTCACTCTTCCACTTTATTAAATTAAAAACTGACCATTTGTATAAAATATAATAGCTATTTCTTGCATGGTTCCTATAGAAATTTTTATTACAAAACTCAGAGGTAGCTGCGTTCAATATAGGGATGCGAGAGACTAATTCTTTTTGAAGCAACCTAAGACTTTCTAACGCCCGCTTTGTTAAAGCCGTTAGACTTAAAAAGATTGTTTGTAAGCTTCCCTAAGACTGTATAACTGGTGTTGCGCACAATCTTTTCATATTCAGCCTTGTAAAACCGAGCTGCAAGAATGGCCACATCAAAGCGAGTTAACTCGTCATATGCGTGTTTATGTTTGCTTGTTTTGGTATTTAAAGTCTGTTGTCTGCGTCTGAAAGCATCAAATTCAGCCATAAACTCAGCGTATTGAATAGCGTGAAGTTTTGCAGCCTTTTTGGGGTCTCGCGTTCTAAGGGAGTGTTTAACTTCTGAGCGGCAAAAAGCATCCTTAATATCTAAAGGAACGCTAACACGCGTGTAGAAAATACCAGACTTTTTATCGCGAATCGGTTGTGCCATAAAACTCATCTGTACGTCCCCACTGTACTAGTGGAGACCACAAGGGAATCTATAACATACTGATTCATATAGTTTTCGAAGAGAATCAAAAACTTAAAGAATTTGGCGGTGAGCAAGAGATTCGAACTCTCGATACGTTGCCGTATACACACTTTCCAGGCGTGCTCCTTCAGCCACTCGGACAACTCACCATATTTTTATTAACGGCAACTGACTTGGCAGAAGCGGTTAACGGAGCGGTACTTTACGCAAAAGCCCTATAGCGGTCAAGCAAAAAAGCCTACGCAAATGTTGAATGGGCGTTTGCTGAGCAAGTGCCTGATTTTAATTGATCGACGTCTTAAATTTTGCGACTTGCTGCCGCAAATGCTCTGCATCTTTTAATAGCTGTTTATTGAGTTCCATGAACTCTTCCGCTACCTGTTTTGTGCTACTGTACGTGTCGCTTATTTTCAGCGCGTTACGGTTTACTTCATCCGAAACCACTGACTGTTGATGCGTTGCTGCCGCAATCTGTTCATTCATACTTTCTATCGACTCTACATGTGCAACAATCTTATACAGTTCCTCGCCTGCCCGATTGGCCTCAACCACACTCGCTTCAGCACGTTGCTGACCTTTGGCTATGGCACTTACCGCATTTTGAGCACCTAATTTAAGCCGATCCGTCATTTTTCGAATATGTTCAGTAGAACTCTGCGACCTCTGTGCCAGGTTACGCACTTCGTCGGCTACCACTGCAAATCCGCGTCCCATTTCGCCTGCTCGCGCCGCTTCGATAGCTGCGTTTAATGCCAGCAGGTTGGTTTGTTCTGCAATCCCATTGATCTCAGCCAGCAGCCCGACAATACCATGGATATCAGTATCAAGCTGTTGGATTGAGTTAGAGGCAAACTCAATCTCTTGCGCCAATTCTCCGATAGCATCGGCAGTTCTGCCAACTTCCAAGTTGCCTGCTTTAGCTTCTTGACTCGCCACTTTTGATGCATCAGTAACCTTTACGGCACTGGTAGCGATCTCTTGCACCGTAGAACTCATTTCCGTCATTGCTGAAGCAACTTGTTCTGCTTCCCCATGACCTATTTCTACGTTACGTGAGAGTTGCGTAGAATAATTATTCATCTGCCCAACCGCGCGATTCAAGGTGTCAGAATTCGTGCGAACTGCGGCAATCACATTGTCAAAATCAGCTAACATACTGTCGATTGCGACAGAGATTTGCCCCAACTCATCAGTCCCTTTTAGCGCCAATCTTGTGGTCATATCAAAATTAGTTTTAGTGTGAATAATCCCGACGTAGAGAATTTTAAGGCGGCTTAAGAGATTTGATATGATCAGGTAACTCACGAATACGATCAGCAACAAGCTACCAACAATGGCACAGCCTTGTGTCCAAGCCTTAGTGATCAACTGGTTGTAAACGCTTTCACTATGGCCTGTGAGTTTTTGCTGCAGTTCTACTTCAAATTTCCGCAGCAGCTCTATCCGAGCCGTTGACGCTGCAAACCATTTTTCCGCTGATTGGGCCGCTATTTGCTCTGCATTTTGAGCTAACGCAATTTTACGAAATGCCTCAACATCTTCGAATTTAGGGTCGAGTAACAGTTGCTGATATTGGCTAACGCTCGCTTCAGCGCCTAATGCTATAAAACGGCTTTGAAAGCTATTTTGCTCAGAGACTAAAGTAACAAATCGAGTAAACATATTCGGTTTAAAACCGTTTTGGCCGAAGGTTGAACTCAATACGGCACGCTCAATCCCTGCGCGTTCTTTCATTTGCAAATAAACTGAAAACGCCGCCGATTCCACTGCAATATCTTTATCCTCACCGGTCTTCGCCACAAGATCTATCACAGATAACAACAGCTGATTTAACTTGGAATAATAGGCTACCTCCTCGGGAACGGAGATTTGCAGCGCCGACACCTGTTGGCGAATCGAGCCCAATTTCTGCAGCTCAGATTTAATCTCAATGATACGAGACTGGATTTGAGGAATGAAAGTATTTGATTGCAAGTATTCGGCAAAATTGGCGGCTTGAACATCTGTTTGATTACGCTGCGTTGGCAACGCGTCTGCGAATGAACTGCCTTTTGAGCCAATAAACCCCGCACTCATGCCACGTTCTTTTTGTAGCTCGTGAACTAAATTACTGTTTACTTTGACCAAGTTAGACAAAGCAATCACCCGCTTTGTGCTCATGGCATGGGTAACATTGCTATTGATATCTAAAATGCCAAACATGGTCGCCAATATGAAGGGAGGAAGAATAACGAGTAGGAATTTACTCTTAATTGATAGATTACCTAACCATTGGAAGTCCATTTACCTGTCTCCAACTCATTCGCATGAAAGTCAAAAACTTGAGTATAGACGGAAGTAGCGGAATATGTGCGATAGATCAAAAAAAGCGCGATTACCTTATCGGCGACCGCGCTTTTCAATTGGAAAAGGATATAGCTTAAGCGTTGCCTTTTACCTGCATTTTCAGCTCTGAAGCAAAATCAAGCATGCGCGTTAATGGCACTAAGGCGCCAGTTCGTTGCTGCTCATCCACATGGATTTCATGCGCTTTAGCTTGCTCAGAGGCCAACGCCGTATATATGGCTTGCAAACCATTCATCGCCATCCACGGACAATGGGCGCAACTGCGACAAGTCGCGCCGTTACCGCCGGTAGGCGCTTCAATCAATGTTTTACCCGGTGCGGCCTGCTGCATTTTATAAAAAATGCCCTTATCGGTGGCCACAATAAAAGTGTCATTAGGTAAGGTTTGTGCCGCCTTAATCAACTGGCTGGTTGAGCCAACTGCATCCGCCACTTCTACCACACTAGCTGGAGATTCTGGATGCACTAACACTGCGGCATTTGGGTATTGCAGTTTTAGCTCACGCAGGGCTTTGGCTTTAAATTCATCATGCACGATGCACTCGCCTTGCCACAGCAACATCTCTGCGCCGGTCTGCTTCTCAATATAACTGCCAAGATGACGGTCTGGGCCCCAAATAATTTTTTTATCTTCGGCGTCTAGATGCTCAACGATTTCAAGTGCGATGCTTGAGGTCACCACCCAATCGGCACGGGCTTTAACCGCAGCAGAGGTATTGGCATACACCACCACAGTGTGGTCTGGATGGGCATCACAGAAGGCACTGAAATCTTCAATGGGACAACCCACATCCAATGAACATGTGGCCTCGAGTGTCGGCATCAAAACTGTCTTTTCGGGCGAAAGGATCTTGGCGGTCTCTCCCATAAACTTCACCCCAGCAACAATCAAGGTCGCTGCAGGATGCTCTTTACCAAAGCGCGCCATTTCCAGCGAATCCGATACACAACCACCTGTTTCCTCAGCCAAGGCTTGGATTTCAGGATCGGTATAGTAATGCGCGACTAAAACGGCGTTTCTTTGTTTTAAAAGCTGTTTAATTTCAGCTTTGTAAAACGCTTTGTCGCTTTCAGACAGCGGGGTCGGCTTTGGCGGAAATGGATAACTAAAAGTCGAGATTGACGGCATTTCTTGCGGCATAAGACAGATGACAGTTAATTATGGTGGCGGAATTATACGAAAACTGTCACGAAAGCGTAACTTGTTTATCAAATTACGGCCAAACAGCAAAAAGCCCCAACAAAGGGGCTTCAAAGCAATAAACAGAAAACCAGCTGAATTACAGCGCGACTATCATCTCTTCTGGCGATTCTAAGTACTGCTTCCACAAATTACAGAATCGCGCCATGGTAGCGCCATCAATCACACGGTGATCGCCAGACCAACTGATCTGCATGAGATCGCGAGCTTCGACATTACCGTTGGCATCAAATCTCGGTAACCGTTGGATTTTTCCGAGCGCAACAATGGCCACTTCAGGCTTATTGATGATCGGCGTTGCAACTGTTCCACCAATCACTCCAATGTTGGAAATGGTAATGGTGCCATCTTTCATATCGTCAGCCGCAAGCCGACCAGAACGCGCGGCATTGGTTAAGCGAGTAATATCGGTTGCCAGCTGTAAAATCGATTTCTGTTGTACATCTTTGATATTGGGCACCAATAAGCCAACTTTAGAGTCCACCGCCATGCCGATATTATGCCGAGATTTATAGGTCAGCTCGGTACATGCGGCATTTACCTGACTATTGATGATCGGGAATTCATTTAACGCCAACGACAAAGATTTCATGATAAATGGCATCAAGGTCAACTTACGTTCATCGTTACTGTATTTTGATTTCAGCCGTTCACGTAACTTCACTAATGCGGTCATGTCGATCTCTTCACAGTAAGTGAAATGCGGAATTGTCGCAACTGATTCACTCATCTGCTTAGCCATTGCTGCTTGCACGCCCTTAATCGGCTGCACGCGATCCGCAGCAGCATTCACCGCTGCTTGAATGGGCGCATCAACAATCGTCTTAGCGACAGTGCTCGTTGCCGCTGGCTTCACAGCCTCGGGCGCAGCGCTTTCGAGGTAGCGAGTAATATCCTCTTTATACACACGACCGTGTTTACCGCTGCCCGCCACTAAGGCGATATCAACATCATAGCTACGCGCCATCCGTCTTACTGCCGGGCTTGCAACCGCTTTACCTGAACGCACAACGTCAGCCGAAGATGATGCAGCCGTTGTTTGCGAAACTTGCGCAGTTTGAGTCGCTGCTGACTCAGACACTACAGCGGCAGAACTCTCTGATTGCGCCAATTGGATTTGATACAGCGGTGCGTGAACTTTGGCAATGTCACCTTTTTGCCAATAAAGCTTGGTAACCACGCCTGCAGACATCGCAGGGATTTGCACCAAGGCTTTGTCAGTCATCACATCGCATACAGGCTGATCTTCTTGAATCGCTTCACCTTCAGTAACCAACCATTCAACCAACTCACATTCAACAATCCCTTCACCAATATCGGGCAGAAGGAAATCTTGCAACGCGCCACCTGATGCTTGGCCGATTACCGATGGGGCGCTTAGCGACTGAGTCGCTGGTTCAACCACTGCTGCAGCAGTAACGACATCACTCAAAGTTTCATCAGCCAATTGCACCGAAAAGAGTGGCTGGTGCACTTTGGCGATTTCACCTTGTTTATAGAAGAGCTTGGTCACTAGCCCAGCATAAGGCGCAGGGATCTGCACCAAGGCTTTATCGGTCATGACTTCGCACACCGGCTGATCTTCCGCAATGCTATCGCCTTCAGCAATCAGCCACTCCATCAGCTCACATTCAACAACACCTTCGCCGATATCAGGAAGAATAAAATCCTTAATCATCAACAACTCCTAATAATTTACTGAGGCTTTGATTGCTTCAAAGGTCTTGAATGCATCAGGCATGTATTCTTTTTCATGCACCAATGGATATGGTGTATCTAAACCACACACCCGCATAATCGGCGATTCCAAATACAAAAAGCATTCTTGTTGAATCGTCGCCGCAATTTCACCGGCAAAACCGCCAGTGAGCGGTGCTTCGTGGTTAATGACCAAGCGGCCAGTTTTAATCACTGATTTCGCCACGGCTTCAACATCCCATGGTGCAAGTGTGCGCAGGTCAATGAGTTCACAACTGATCCCGGCTTCTTTTGCCATATCGCAGGCTTTTTGCACCACTTCGACTTGTGCGCCCCACGCCAATACGGTCACATCAGTACCATCCTGAATGACTTCAGCTTGGCCTAAAGGGATTTCGTAATCTTCTTCAGGTACATCATTTACTGAAGCGCGGTATAGACGTTTCGGTTCAAAAAACACCACGGGGTTGTTATCGCGAATACTGGCTAACAGTAAGCCTTTCGCTTGATAAGCATTACGCGGCACCACCACTTTGAGACCAGCGACCTGAGTAAAATATGCCTCAGGTGATTGCGAGTGATAGTGACCACCGGCAATACCACCGCCGTATGGGGTGCGAATGGTTAAGCCGCCAACGTTAAATTGATTACCAGAGCGGAACCGAAATTTCGCCGCTTCATTCACGATTTGGTCAAATGCGGGAAAGATGTAATCAGCAAACTGAATTTCAGCCACTGGCGTCATGCCGTTGGACGCTAAACCGTTGGCAAACCCCGCAATCCCCTGCTCCGTGAGCGGCGTATTGAAACAGCGGTCCTTACCAAACTTATCTTGCAGCCCAGAAGTTGCACGAAAAACCCCGCCGAAATGGCCAACATCTTCGCCGAAAACAAGCATGCGGTCATTGCGCTCCATCTCCAACGTCAGTGCTTGGTTAATCGCCTGTAACATGTTCATTTTGGCCATGGTTACAGTCTCCCTGCTGTTTTTGGATAGGCTTTTGGATATTTGGCGATGTGCTGTTTCAGCTCCTCAAGTTGCTGTTTCAGTCTTGGGGGCGGTTGGTCATATACATCTTCAATCAACAAATCGATTTTTGGCGAAGGCACTTTTTCAGCCACTTTCACTGCTGCCAGCACTTCATCTCGATACTTGCTGTACAGCGCTTGCTCGTCCGCCTCGGTGGTCCAGCCTTCTTTGATGAGCCAAAGTTTGAAGCGCTTAACCGGATCGTGCTGTTGCCATTTTGCCTCTTCATCTTTGGAACGATAGCCGGATGGATCGTCTGACGATGAATGAGCGCCGAGCCGATAAGTCATGGCTTCAATCAACACGGGTGCAGAGTGCTTCACCGCATACGCGCGTGCCTGCTGTGTGGCAGCCAGCACCGCCAACATATCATTGCCATCAACGCGAATGGTGTGCATGCCATAGCCTAAGCCGCGACTGGCGATGCCATTACCAGCGTATTGCTCTTCAGTAGGCGTAGAGATGGCGTAACCGTTGTTACGACAGAAGAAGATCACCGGCACTTTATGCACCGACGCCATGTTTAACCCCGCGTGAAAATCCCCTTCTGATGCGGCGCCCTCACCAAAATAGCAGATAGCCACATTCGGCTTTTGCTGCAATTTGAGTGAGTAACCCACACCTGAAGCTTGCGGAATTTGCGTCGCTAAAGGCGAAGAAATCGTTTGGAAATTTAACGCGTTAATGCCGTAATGGATCGGCATTTGACGGCCTTTACCCAAATCTTGTTCATTACTAAACAGCTGATCCATATATTGCTGCGTGGAAAACCCGCGATAACGCAATGCGGCGTGTTCACGGTATTGGGCTAGGATCACATCGCCATCATCAAGTGCTGCAACACTGCCAAGTACTGCGGCTTCTTCACCAGTACAGGTCATATAGAAGCTGATGCGGCCTTGACGTTGCGCGGCAAGCATTCGTTCATCCAACACGCGGGTAAAAATGCAGGCGTCGAAAATCCGCTGTGATAATTGTTGATCGATTTGCGGCAGCACGGCATCTTCGTAGGTGGTGCCATCAGCCTGTAGAATTTTTAAAATCGGAATGGTCAGTGAATCACGCTCGATAAAAGTCGCTCGATGTATCACTGCTTCAGAAAAGTTACTTTGACTCATAGAGTGCTCTTCTTCGTTCCACTGGGCCAGTGCCCACGAGGTTTGATAATTGACTGCACACTAAGGGAAGTTTACGCAAACGGCAATAAAGCCGATTCTATTGCCTAAAGTTTAGCGTATCCCCTGCGTATTAATTCCTTTACATACACACTTGCGCTAACGGTACTGGAACTACACAAAGTGCCGCGCGTTGGCCGACGGGTACCTTAGCATTTGGAAACACAATCGCTTCGATTGCTGTGTCACAAAAAATACTTTGCTGTTCGCTGCTTGCAATCAAATCGCCTTGTTTGAAACGGGTAAAGTTGGCGGTATCATCGCTAAAACTAAATCTAAAACTGTCATGATCTTTATTTATCACACGACGTACCTGATAAAAAGCCGTTTTGGCTAAGCGTTCAGCGCCCACATTTATCGATTCAGCAGCAATAAGCTTACGCAGCACGCAGGCCATTTTTTCAAGTTTAGTCAGATCGTTAGCACCAAATGGCGCTACTTTACCTAACTCTACGGTAAATGCATCCGCATTAAATAGATGGGCACTGTGATAGCTGAATGTATGAGCAGCTGCATGATTAAACAGAAATGCTTCAATGCTGGCTTCGGCCAACAAAGCTAACGTTTGTTGCCGATAACCGCGTTCAGGCTGATACGGGCAAACGGCAAATTTTTCGTGCTCGGAACCGCGAATCGCCGTGTGAAGATCCCAATGAATGCGAGCGCGTGTTGCGTCAGCAAAAAAGCCTGCGACAGCGGTTTCAATGATTGCCGCACGCTGACGCTCGATGTTGCAAGGGCCGATTTGATGGGTGCCACAAAACAGCCGATTCAGGTTTTCATCGACAAAGCGAGTTTCTGCCAACATTGCCTCAGGGTTACCCAAAATCAGCAGCAATCTTTGTCTAAGTTGCAGCTCGCCGCGGGCAATTTCAGCCAACAATTGATTACACAGCTCAATTGGGGCGGTTTCATTACCGTGAATACCACAGGAAAGCACAATATCCGTTGAACTTGGTTGTTTTGGCGTAAGTTGCACTATGCCACGTGCGATAAATTCGGCACTAAAATCAGCATATCCCAGTGTGTTAGGCACTGAAGTATTGGCCAGGGTAAAGGCAAGAAAATCAGTTAGAGGGCAAAGCTTGGCAGTCATAAAGATCCTTTTTGACGGCAAAGTAAGAATGCTGCGCGCTATGTTAGCAGTAAACGTTATAGCGGTCATGACTTCAACTTCGGAACATTTTAGTTTAGCCCCTTGCGAACTTATAAAGGCTTTGTCAAAATTATAGCCATCTAGACTTCTATGGTGTTTATTACTATGGCATTAGCCACATTTGGTGCAGGTTGTTTTTGGGGTGTTGAGTATTTTTTCCGTCAGGTACCCGGCGTGATTAACGCTACCAGCGGTTACATGGGCGGCGATAACAACGCCACCACCTATAAAGAGGTGAAAACCGGAACAACAGGTCACGCTGAAGTGGTTCAAGTTGAATACGATGAGTCTCAAGTTAGCTATGACGATCTACTTGAGGTTTTTTGGAAAAACCACAACCCAACCAGTCTAAACAAGCAAGGTGCCGATATGGGCACCCAGTACCGCAGCGTGGTATTTTTCCACGATAAAACCCAGAAGGCACAAGCTGAAGCGTCAAAATTGGCACTGATGCGCAGCGGCAAATGGGGACAACGCCAAATCGTTACCGAAATCGTGCCAGCGCAACAGTTTCATCGCGCGGAAGAATATCATCAGGACTATATTCAAAAGAACGATCTGCCAAGTTGCCACATAGAGTACTAAGGCAATTGTTGTCATAAAGAAAGGCTCCCACTGGAGCCTTTCTTGTATCAAGATTATGGATGAGTGAGATGCTGCCGAGGTTCATCTTCATTGGGCCATACATTAATGACTGCTTTCACCAACGACGCCAACGGAATCGCAAAGAACACGCCCCATACGCCCCACAGGCCACCAAAAACCAACACCGCGGCAATGATAAACACCGGATGAAGGTCAACAGCATCAGAGAACAACAACGGCACCAATAAGTTGCCGTCTAACGCTTGAATTACACCGTAACCCAGCATCAAATAACCAAATTCAGCACTCGCGCCCCATTGGAAGAAGGCCACAGCGGCAATTGGCAAGGTCACCAAGGTCGCTCCCACATAAGGGATCAGCACCGAGATTCCCACAGAAACGCCTAACAATGCAGCATAGTTGAGTCCCATCAAGGCGAAGAAGATATAACTGACCACGCCCACAATCACTAACTCAATGATTTTGCCACGAATATAGTTGAAAATTTGTTGGTCCATCTCTAACCAAACTTTCTTTACTAGCTCACGGTCGCGCGGTAAAAAGCGGCGAGTACCGTGGATTAATTCGTCTTTGTCTTTAAGAAAGAAGAACACCAATAATGGCACCAAAATCGCGTATACCATCAACACCAGTAACGACGCTGAATAGCCCAGCAGTTGCTTGATGATATTGAGCATGTGTTCAGAGTCCATCAACTGCTTCACTTCGCCAATCATGGTATCGATCTGTGCGCTACTGATAAATTGCGGATACTCGTGAGATAAATGCTGCAACATCACCACACCTTTATCGAGCATTTTTGGCAGTTCAGCGATAAACGCAGTGGCCTGACGCCAAACACTCGGGATCACCCCAAAGGTAATCATCAGCATGACCGTCACGAACACCAGCAACACTAACGATGCAGCCATGGTGCGGTTAATGCCTATCTTGGCCATTTTCGCCACCGGCCATTCAAGCAGATAAGCAAATACCAAGGCTAATAAAAGGGGCATCAACAAACTGCCGGCGTAGAGGATAACAACCCCGAGTAACACCAAAATAAACATCAGTGTCAGCGCTTGTGGATCGCTAAAGCGGGCCTGATACCAACGACGTATATATTCAAACATGCAGGATATCCTGTAAATTACAGCGTAGTGTGGCTAAGAACGCAGAACGTATCTTCGCGAATGTAAAGCAGCATCAAAATATGCCATTTTTTTGCAAAGGCGGGAACATCAATACAAATTTTTAGTCTTAAACTCGCAGAGAAGGCCACATTTTAACGATCCAACGCAAGATTAAGGTATTGTTAAAAATCACTGATTGTAAAAAAGATTGTTGCCATATGACAGACTTGCATTAGCCCCGTGTCGATCATTATGCTAGTGCAGTCAATTGCATCCTCGTCTACGCCATAGGTTTAGTTTGAAAAAGCATCTCAGCAGTATCGTCAAAAGATCGCTCCTCTCCGTTGCTATCGCGTTGTCCATCGGCGTCACCTCGCAAAGTTTTGCCGCGCGTAATAATTTGCCTGATTTGGGCACCGCAGCGGTGAATACCCTCAGCATGGATCGTGAAATGCAGTATGGTGACATCTACATGCGAGTCATCCGGGGGCAAGCGCCTGTGTTGTATGACCCATTGCTGGCGCAATATATCTCCGAGCTTGGTAGTAATTTAGTCGCCCACGCCGACGATGTGAACACACCGTTTTACTTCTTTATGCTGCAGAACGACGAGATTAACGCCTTTGCATTTTTCGGTGGGCATGTCGCCGTGCACACCGGATTATTTCTCTATGCAGATAGCGAAAGTGAAATGGCTTCGGTATTAGCGCACGAAATTACCCACGTCACGCAACGTCACTTAGCGCGGTCCATGGAAGCGCAAAGCCGCAATGCGCCATTAACCTTAGCGGGTGTACTCGGAGCGATTCTGCTGACAGTCGCAGCGCCACAAGCAGGCATGGCCGCGCTAATGGGCACGCAAGCGTTAAGCACCCAATCACGGATCAACTTTACGCGACAAAACGAGCAAGAAGCCGACCGCATCGGGATGCGGGTCATGGTGGCATCAGGTTATGACCCAGAAGCAGCATCGTCATTCTTCGGCAAATTAGCTGCTAAATATCGCTATGCGACCAAAATGCCGCCGATGTTATTAACCCACCCTATTCCAGAATCGCGGGTGTCAGAAGCGCGTGACCGCGCGAGTCAGTATCCTAGTCGGCATATTGCCCCTAATATCAACTTTCAATTAGCCAAAGCCCGTATTCAAGTTCGCTTCTCAAGTTATTCGCCCGAAGCCGCCTTAGCATTATTTGACGAGCAGCTGAAGAAGCAAAACTACGCCATCAAAGAAGCAGCGCTCTATGGCCGTGCGTTGGCGTTATTCCGCATGCAGCAATATGCCGAAGCGGAACAAATTATTGATTCATTGCGCAAAACTGATCCCGACAACCTGTTTTATCTGGATACCAAAACCGATTTGCTCACGATGAAGAAAGACTATGACCAAGCAATCGCCTTGCTAACCGAGCAGCGTAAGTATCGGCCAACGTCATTAGTGATTAACACCAACCTTGCCAACTGTTATTTGGAAGCGAAGCAAGCGGATAAAGCAATCCCAATCCTAGAACAGATGATGTACGACGATAAGAACAACCTACTGCCGATAGAGATGTTAAATGACGCTTATCGTCAATTAGGTGACAAAGCCCAAGAGTATTACACCAATGCTCAACTGCGCGCGCTGCGAGCAGATTATCGCGGAGCCATCGACCAGCTGAACTTTTCATATCGTGAAGCCACGGGGCGACCATTGCTGATTGCCCGAATTGAAGCGCAGCTACGCCAATTCCGTGAAGCAGAGGAATTAATGAAGCGCTTTCAGAACTAAGTTAGCATTGGCACCATAGCAACACATTGAAAATCAAATTAAAGGAGACTTGGTGATGACTGACGTGACCTTATTCCACAATCCACGTTGCTCAAAAAGCCGTGAAACCTTGGCACTACTTGAACAACGCGGAGTACAAGTGTCAGTGGTGGAATATCTGAAACAACCACCGAGCGCAGCAAAGATTGAATGGCTGCTAAAACAACTTAATATCAGTGCACGCCAACTAATGCGTACCAAAGAAGCCGAATACCAAGAGCAAAACCTCGCCGATGAACGCCTCACTGAAGCACAACTCATTGAGGCTATGGTTGCCACCCCAAAATTGATTGAACGGCCTATTGCAATCAATGGTGACCAAGTTGCCATTGGACGCCCACCAGAAAACGTACTGGCAATTCTTTAACCACAACTATCGTGTCTATCTTGAGAGCCGCTGAGACTAGTGGCTCTTTTTTTTGCTATTTCAATATCAACTAACGTTTAAAACGTCCGCGAATACGCCTTAACATGGACGTGCCCCTCAACGGGTTTTATCATTCGACAGTCTTCTAAAGAGATTTAAATAACCAGATTTCATGAAGTTATCGACCAATAGCTAATGTGATTCGTGAAACATCTACTACACTCTTAAAAGCAATATTGATAAGAGGTAATCCATAAATGTTTAACTCCCTTCGTTCACGCTTTACCGTGTTGTTTTCGGCGTTAGCAGTAGCGCTTATTTTGTTAGCGGTAGTTGATAGGTTTCGTGCAGGGAAAGAAGAGGACGCGCTCGACCAAGTAGGACAAAAATTTAATCCGGCAATTTCGGCAATTCTGAATGCCGACAGAGATCTTTACCAAGCAAAGGTTGCTGAGTTGCAATTAATTACCACCGCAAAAAGCGAACAACAGCGCCAGAAAGAGATCGATGCCATCAACGAGAATTTAGACCAAGCACACGAACGTATGCTCAAGTTTCGTAGTGCAATGCAAGCATATCCCGCTGTGGTTCAAGCAACCGATGGGTTTGAGGCTTCATTTTCGACCTGGAAACAACAGGTTAACGCTACAATTTCTGCCGTAAATCGCAATAATTTTGATAATGCTCTGAGTAACTACTCGGGTGATTCTAAAAAGGGATTTAGTGAATTACGCAGTATCTACAATCGTGCCGGAGAGGCTGCTGATACTGAAGCGCTAAACGTCAGTCAGCAAGCGAAGGATACCTCGGCCAAATACTCCCTTATGATTAATATCATCACCGCAGTTATGGTGATATTTGCTATGCTGTCTTCCTACTTTGGCCCCAAAGTCGTGTCACAGGTTATTGAAGACATTACTCAGAAAATTCGCGAACTAAGTAAAGGTGATGGCGATCTGACCCGCAGGGTTAACACCTCTAATCTTGCCGAAGTGAATCATTTGATTGTGGCGATTAACGAATTTATCGCCCAATTGCAAAACATGTTCACCAGCGTGGTGAACAACGCGAGTTCGTTGGGCAATCAAGTTGAAGTATTGGAACAGCAATCCGTGCAGACCGTGTCACTGACCCATCAACAAGGACAATCGATCGAGATGATTGTGACTGCCGTGAACGAGATGGCGGCGTCAGTAAAAGAAGTTGCAAGCCTTGCCACCAATACCTCGCATGAAATCGCAGATGTTAACGGCATGACACTTCAAAGCTCAAAAGTACTGCAAAATGCCGTCACCAAGATCAACCAGCTATCAAATTCAATTTCTCACGCAGTTGGCATCATCAAACAGCTGGAGTCGACCTCAACCGAAATCGGCCAAGTACTACATGTGATCAGTGATATTGCCGAACAGACCAACCTGCTGGCACTGAACGCGGCAATTGAAGCGGCCCGCGCTGGTGAACAAGGACGCGGTTTTGCTGTGGTAGCCGATGAAGTACGCACATTGGCTGGCCGAACTGAGAAGTCAACACAAGATATTCAAAAGATGATTGAAGCGCTGCAAACTGGGGTGAATGATGCTGTATCGTCAATTCAAACCGGCGCGAACTTGGTGGCAGAGAGTGTCTCGCTAGGTGAAGAAACACAGGCCTCGCTGCAGCAGATTTTGCAATCGACTGATCGCGTCAGCGATATGTCAGTACAAACGGCATCAGCAACCGATCAGCAAGCCCACGTTACTGAAGATATCAGCCGCAATCTGGTGGAATTAGCCGATAAGAGTAGCCAGACCATCATGACCATCGATAGCAGTAAGCAAGCGATCAGCGCTGCTGCAACGCTCGGGCACGAATTACAACGTGTGGTATCAAAATTCAAAGTTTAATCTGTAGCGCGACCGTTTTTGGTGTTGCGCTAATGTTTTGACTTTTTGTGTATTGTTGATTCTTTCGGCCTGTGAAATGATGTTTCACAGGTCTTTTTATTTCGGAAAAACGCCCATGAGCCAGCGTAGTATTCGAAACCTGTTCACCCCCAAATCTATCGCCGTTATTGGCGCTTCCAACTCTCCTGCCCGCGCAGGTTCAGTAGTGATGAAAAACCTGATGGGGTCAGGGTTTGACGGTCCAATCATGCCAGTGAATCCCAAAGCAACTGCCGTTATGGGCGTATTGGCCTATCCCAATATCGAATCACTACCAATTAAACCCGATTTAGCGATCGTTTGTACCCGAGGTGAACGGGTGCCAACCATCATTGAAAAGCTGGCGCAGTTCGGCTGTAAAACCGCAATTGTGATTGCATCAGGGATGAATCAAAGCATTGACGATGCCCCTTCTTTGATGGCGCAGATGTTAGAAAATGCAAAGCGCTATGGGATGCGTATTTTGGGGCCGAACAGTTTGGGGTTAATGCTGCCGAACTTAAAACTCAATGCCACCTTGGCGCATACTGGCGCAATCACTGGCAAGATCGCCTTTGTGTCTCAATCCGCGGCGGTGTGCACCACAGTGCTCGATTGGGCGAATAATAAAGGCATCGGCTTCTCGGCTTTTATCTCTCTAGGTGATGCCAGCGATATCGATTTTGACGAGTTGTTGGATTATCTCGGTCGGGATTCGCGCACCAACGCCATCATGCTTTATGTGGACTCCATCAGCGATAAGCTGCGTTTTTTATCGGCCGCACGCGCCGCATCGCGTCATAAACCCATCCTCGTGATTAAATCTGGCCGCAGCCAAGAAGGAAGCCTTGCCGCTAAGCAACACACAGGCGGCCAAAATGGTAATGATGCCGTTTATGAAGCAGCCTTTAGACGTGCGGGGATGCTTCGAGTCACCGATCTGGTTGAGCTATTTGCGGCGCTAGAAAGCTTAGCGCATCTTAATCCGCTACATGGTGAGCGCTTATCCATTCTCAGTAATGGTGGCGGTCCCGCGGTTTTAGCGGTGGATGAGCTGATGATCAAAGGCGGTAAACTCGCCCAGCTGAGTGATGACAGCATCAGTAAACTCAACGCAGTGCTGCCATCGACCTGGTCAAAGCATAATCCGGTCGACATCATCGGCGATGCAGCTCCGAAGCGATACTGCGATGCCCTTAAAATCATGATGGACAGTGAAGATCTTGATGCGGTGCTGATTTTACACTCGCCGTCGGCTCTCGGAGATGGCAACGCCATTGCTGACGCCATTATCGACACTGTGAAACAGCATCCACGACGTCATCGGGTCAATATTCTCACCAACTGGAGTGGTGAAGATTCAGCTTATCAAGCACGTAAACGGTTTTCTCAAGCAGGTATTCCCACCTACCGCACGCCAGAAGGCGCCGTACGTGCCTTTATGCATATGGTCGAATTCCGTCGTAACCAGAAATTGCTGCAAGAAGTGCCACAATCATTTGCTTCGACCGCAGATAAAGAAACTGCCCATCGGGTATTACAGCAGGCCCTAGCCGATGGCAAGCATGTGCTTGAAACGCACGACGCCCGAGCAATTCTTAAGGCTTATGGTCTGAAAACCATCGATACTTGGTTTGCCAAAGATGCCGATGAAGCGATTGCACTGGCTGAACAACACGGCTATCCGGTGGCGTTAAAAATCCAGTCACCCGATATTCTGCATAAATCTGACGTGCACGGCGTCA
The DNA here is from genome assembly GCF_017354945.1 of Shewanella avicenniae. Taxonomy (NCBI): domain Bacteria; kingdom Pseudomonadati; phylum Pseudomonadota; class Gammaproteobacteria; order Alteromonadales; family Shewanellaceae; genus Shewanella; species Shewanella avicenniae. The sequence goes on from NZ_CP071503.1 coordinate 2,124,167, forward strand.
TGTTAAACCTCAACAACGCTGACGAAGTTCGTCAGGCAGCGGACGCGATTACCAGCCGGGTAAAATCCGCTAATCCATCCGCCAGAATTGAGGGCATGATTGTGCAACGGATGGCACTTACTGCCGGTGCACAGGAACTAAGAGTCGCTATGCTCAATGACCCAGTGTTTGGCCCCGCCATTATGCTCGGTGAAGGTGGCTCGGAGTGGGAACCAACCCGCGATGCCGCAGTTGCCCTACCGCCACTCAACTTAGCACTGGCGCGTTACATGGTGATTCAGGCGCTGAAAACTGGCAAGGTACATGACCGTCATCTACCTAATGGCTTAGATCTCTGGGCCATCTGCCGAATGTTGACCCAAATTTCTAATCTGATTATCGATTGCCCAGAAATAGACCGCTTAGACTTGAACCCTGTGTTGGCCTCGGGTGAAAACATCACCCTGCTAGACGTCAATATTCGTTTGACTGACAGTGTCAAAGACAACGCCTCACGCTTGGCAATTTTGCCTTATCCAAAACAGTTAGAAGAATATGCCACCCTGCGTAACGGCCTAAAAGTGATGTTGCGCCCTATTCTGCCAGAAGATGAACCTAAGCATCTGGCATTTGATAACTCGCTGTCAGATGAGGACCGCTACAAACGTTATTTCGGGGTACGTTCAGCGATGACCCATGAAGAGATGGCGGTACTGACCCAGATCGATTATGCCCGCGAAATGGCATTCATCGCCTCGGCCAAAGATGACAACGGCGAAGAGATCACATTAGGTGCTGTGCGGGCGTCAATTGACCCGGATAACACTGAAGCAGAGTTTGCTATGGCGGTGCGTGGCTCACACCAAGGCATTGGCATTGGTAAGCTATTGCTGGAAAAATTGATCCGCTATTTTAAAGACGCTGGCACACCGGTATTAACCGGCTTTACCATGTTCGAAAACCGCAATATGGCCAATCTTGCCAAGAACTTAGGCTTTACCGTCACCTTTGATATGGAAGAACGATTGATCCATATGCAGTTAGATTTGAATAGCCAAACGTCTCAGCAATAGATTGAACTGTGACCACGAAAAAGCCGCTCTCAGAGCGGCTTTTGACTTCATTACACCAAGCGGTCTGTCGCTCAGTGCGCACTCACACCGGCTGCAGAGTTACGACAAGTCGCAAAGATATCTTTGTCTTGCTCGTAGACACTGGTTTGTACGTTAAACAGCCCTAGTAAGGAATCAAATAAGTTGTCATGAGTGATGCCTGATTTCGCGCTCAGCGAGGTGATACAATCCGCCTTCATGCCATTCGCGGCGACAAAAGGCTCAGGCATCCACAGCAACCAAGGTACTGTGGTCTGTTCTTTCGGCGCAAAGCTGTAAGGACTGCCGTGCAGATACAAACCTTTCTCACCCAATGATTCGCCGTGATCTGAAAGATACATCATTGCCGGTGAATATTTTGTTTGCTGCTCAAGCGCACCAATCACTTCAGAAACAATGTAATCCGTGTACAAAATGGTGTTGTCATAGGTGTTGAGTAACTCTTCGCGCGAGCAATTTTGAATATCACTGCGCGGGCAATCAGGGGTGAACTTGCGGTATTCATCAGGATAACGCAAATAATAAGTCGGCCCGTGGCTGCCAATAATATGCAGTACAATCAGACGATTGGCATTATTGGTAACTGGTTCAGCCAACACTTGCTTTAATTTATCCACCAATACTTGGTCTTTACAAAATTGGCCATCGCAAAATGGCGATTCCATATGGATATCAATAATCTGATTAGTGACTCGATCACAAACGCCTTTGCAGCCACTGTCGTTGTCATACCAAGCCAGGTTAATGCCAGCATGATTTAACACATCGACGATACTGTCTTGCGCCTTGGCTCGGCGACCATCGTAATCTTGGCGTCCCATTCGTGAAAACATGCACGGCAGTGATACAGCTGTGGCAGTACCGCAGGATTGCACATCGGGTAGTGCCTGCAGATCATATTTCGCAGTATATGGATTGGTCTCGCGTTTATAGCCGTAGTATTGGTAATTCATCGCCCGCGCAGTTTCCCCAACCACCATCACTAACAGTTGCGGCTTAGTTTGTGGCGCGGTTGTCACCACTTTGGCGTCCGTCCCGAGTTGACGATATTGAAGCGGCGCTTGTAAGTAATGCTGGTTGATATATTTGGCAGCAGAGCCAATAAAATAGGTCGGAATAATGTAGCGTTTTGCTTCAACGTTATTGCGTAAAAACGAGGCATAGTTTTGCATAAACACGAATGCAATCACACCAACTACCAGCAAGTTACCGCCGATAAACATCAGTTTACGCAACAACTCTTTACCGATGGGACGGTAATCAATTTTCACTTTGTAAAGCAGTGCCGCCGGTAACAATCCAGACAGCAGGAAATTGAGCACCGACGCCCAGTTAAGATAGGTCAACGCTTCGGCAGAATTGGTCTCGAAAGTGTTTTCAATCATCCCAGTGTCGAACACGACGCCGTATTTAAATGCCGCAAAAAATACGCTGGATGACAACAGAATCAGCAGGATAAAAAACGGTTTGAGCAAGTAGCGGAAGCTAAACAGCGAAAAAATAGCGGAAAACAGCGCTACGAGAAACACTGGGATCGTCGCAACGAATATCGGATCTACGTGCGATTGATGTTCCAAACCGCGTTTAACAACCGAGAAAAACGGCAGGTTAAACACCATAACGAAGAACAGGGCCAACAGAAATGTAACCCGATTGACTGATAAAGATTTAAACACCGCAGATCCTATCGCTAAAATGCTACAGCTAAACTATAGCGAAATGCCCAAGTTAACAAGTTGTTATTATTATCCTTTTGGTCTTAAGGTTTTCTTAAGGGCTGATTTAAGCTAAGTCAAAAATAAGTGTTTAAATACTCAGCAATAACCCGCTAAATCGCGCGATTAATTTTTGTCAGAAAGGTCAAAAATTGTTGGCACTCAGTGTCGGTTAGCACTGCCAGCATCTCTTTGGTGAGCTGTAGATGCAATTTATCGTGCTCCTCAAACATCTGCTGACCTTTAGCGGTCAATAGCACTTCAATAGCACGGCGGTCATCCTCGGCCGGTTGCCGCACCACCAAGCCATTTTTCACGAGGCGATCAACCAGCACCGTTAAGGTACCGGTGGTGACGCCGAGCTTTTCTGCCAGGCTTTTCATCCGCAGTGAGCCATGCGCGCCCAAGATTTCCACGGCATGGACCTGCGCTAATGACACCCCTTGATCGCGCACAACACTCTGCTCCCAAGAGGATAAACGCTCGTAAAATTCAACGATGGCGTGATTAATCTCTTGCTGGATGGGGGTATCGGTCATGCTGTTTCCTTACAACTTAGTGATGGTGATGCTCGTAGTCATGGTCATGGTCATGGTCATGGTCATGGTCATGGTCATGGTCATGCAAGTGTTGATGACATTCCGCAGCGGCACAACTTTGTCGTGGTTGCTCGGCGTCATCGCAATCAGCGCAGCAGTTCACTTCAACAGTGAGATGATCAATCTGATTAAACTCCGCCAGCAATTGATGATAAAAATCCACAGATTTCGGCGCATGGCTCACTAGAGATACCATCGCAGCATGGTTGTTAGCACTGACCGGCCAAATATGAATATCCGTGACTTTGTGATCTTGTTGGGCTTCAATCTTGGCGATCACCTTTGCACTCAACTCTGGCGCGACGGAAGCATCGAGCAATATCGGACTGGTTTGCTTCACTAAGCCCCATGCCCAACGGCTAATAATCACCGCGCCGACCACCCCCATCAGCGGATCTAACCAAGTAAAACCGAAGTACTTCCCGGCTAATAAGGCGCCAATGGCCAACAGCGAAGTAAGCGCATCCGCTAACACGTGGAAGTACGCCGCCTTCAAGTTATGGTCATGGTGATGTCCATGGGCATGATCGTGTGAATGTCCGTGCGCCTGTTCATGTGATTGACCGTGCGCATGAGAATGACCGTGATCATGGTGGTGGTGATCATCTTTAAGTAAAAACACGCTGACGACATTCACCAACAAGCCGATTACCGCCACTAATATCGCGTGGTTGAATTGAATATTCTCAGGGTGAATTAGCCGCATCAGCGACTCAATCAACATCACCACCGCCACTAATCCTAAGGCAATTGCGCTGGTAAAACCGCCCAAAACACTCACTTTGCCCGTGCCAAAAGTAAACTGCGGATTGTGCGCATGCTTTCGAGTGTAAGAATAAGCGAACAAGGTCAACATAAACGCTGCGGCGTGGGTGCCCATATGCCAGCCATCGGCTAACAATGCCATCGAGCCGAAAACAGTACCGGCAACAATTTCGGCCACCATGGTAACTAAGGTTAACGCCAGTACAATCTTGGTGCTGCGTTCACCGCCCGCGTTGACCTTACTAAAATTATGCGGCTGTTGCCAACGTGCTGTGCTGTGGAATTGACTCACCATAACCTGCCCATTTAGTTTGAAAAGCTTTTAGTTTGACTATCAAACTATCTTAAACTCAAACTAAATTCAACCGCGGATTAACCTGATGAGATCGGCTACTCAATTGCAGCAAATTCGCCCAATCAGCATGACAGATTCAGTAGTTGGTAATCTTTTGCCGTACCGCAAGCGCGTTATCATTCGTATAATGGCAGCTGTTTGTAGTCATTAAGGATTTAGCATGTCGATCAGTTTTATTTTGGTTCAACCAGCGCGCGCAGCTAACGTCGGTGCTGCCGCTCGGGCGCTTAAAACCCAAGGATTTGCTGAATTGATCGTCGTTGACTCAGACGCGCACCAACAGGAAGAAGCCAGTTGGGTAGCCTGCGGCGCAGAAGATGTACTCGGCAACATTCGAACTGCGGGTTCCCTTGCCGAACTCAAACCTGAATTTGATCTACTGGTGGCGACCACGGCTAGAGAGCGCAGTAATCCGCGCAGTTATCATTCACCGGAGCAGCTTTATCAAATAATCGCCAGCCAAACGCGAACAGCCAACATAGGTATCGTGTTTGGCTGTGAGGCCAGTGGACTCAGTAACAGTGATATCGCGCTATGCGATTTACTCAGCTATGTACCGCTGGCGGTTGAGTACCCTTCGCTTAACTTGGCGCAAGCGGTGATGGTGTATGCCTATGAACTGGGCGCTAAACGCGATGAGCAGCATGCGGCGCAGATTGGCGTAGTGCAACAGACAGCCGATATTCAACAAACTCAAGCGTTAAAGCACAAAGCGCAACTGATGATGGCACAGTTGGGCGCCAGTCATGATGAAAAACTGAATCAATGGTTGATGGATGGCATTGCCATGTTAGGCGAGCGAGATATGAAATTAGCGCATCAATTGATTGGTGATGTGTTAAAGCATCTGCCGAAGTAGCAATAATTAACTATCACCGATGGGAAAATGAAAAGTTGCAGCGCTCATCAGCGCTGCAATACTTGCTGTTGTAATTCGGCAATCCGTTGTAGCGATGCAGATTTATTCTGAGTGCGGCTCCACAAGGTACACTCAACAAATAAGTTAAACCAACTATCAAGCGCCGCTGCATTGTCAGCTTCGCCCCACGCTTCTAATACTAAGCTGGCGACTTCGGCCGTACCCATTTGAAAATCACGTTTGCCTTTGCGCAACCGATAGTTAGCTAACGCCTCACTGCGAAACGACAGCATCGGCAACTGTTGCAGATAAGGGCTTTTACGGAACATTTTTACCGCTTCGCGCCAGCACCCATCTAACAAGATAAATAACGGCGTTTTGCCACTTGCGGCTAATTGCGGCAGCTCTGAACTAAAATCTTCAACCACCCGCTGCTCTAGCGCATATTCGCCAGGAAACACCAGGTACGCTTGATAGCGACTATCGGCAAGCAAAGCCAACAACTCGGCTGACGGTTCGGTGCGTGACCAAAGAAACGCGTGAGTATCAGGAATAAGATCGGCAATGAGTCGTCCGCTATTACTCGGCTTTAACACCTCAGAATCGTACATCACTAGTGCAAAAGCGGCATTGGATACACAAGGGCGACGCCAAGCGCAAGTACAGACCGCTGCTGGCAATAAACATCGGCGACAACGGCACACCTTATTGCCGCGTGAGGCATAAGGCTTGGTAGAAATTGATTGGCGATAATCAAATAAACGATGCACCGCATGTAGCGATTGCTCAGCAACGGGCATCGTTTTAAATGTCTCTTCTACGGACAAGTAATGTACTCACACAAAAGAAAATGGCGCTACGAATTACAAAATTCGGCGCAGCAGTATATCAGCTTTTAAACGGCGAATACGATTTAGGATTTTGCGTACCGGTGCTGGATATTGTTGCAGTGTTTGCAGCTCACGATAGTGAGACAGACGTTGGCAATGCACGAGTAGCTGCTGTTGTTCATCGGCAAAATGTGCTTGTAGCTGTTGCTGATCATCGTGCACCAGCAACCCGTTTTCTAAATCAAGCGCCCAAGCACGCGGATTGAGGTTACTCCCCGTTAGCAGGTGCTGTTTGCGATCAACGCTTATCCCTTTGAGATGGAATGAATTGTCATTGTGCTTCCACAAATGGACATTAAGCAAACCTTTCTCAACCGCCCATTGCTGCCGCTTCATAAATTTACGCAGTGATTGTTCGTATAAGTACGGCAAGGCACCAATCGTCGAAAATGGCTTTTCTGGCGGGATATAGAAATCATTCGCGGTTTTATCGCCCACGACTATGTCAATTTTAATCCCTTTGCGTAAGCGCCGACTGATCGCCCGTGACAACGAATAAGGCGGGTTAAAATATGGTGTACAGATAAACATCTCTGATTCGGCCGATTTCACCAAATCAAGAATGGTGCTATTTAACTTATTCGATTTACGCCCTAACCCCACTAAAGGTGTCACACGTAATCCTGTTGTAACGCCACGAAAGCGATAATTGGCTCGTGCCAACCGTTGCTTAAACGCACGCAGCTGCATTTTATCGGGGCGCACATCATTCACATCTGTCAGCTTAACTACCGCATCATCTTCCAAAATGTCTTGGTCAATCATATCGACCATGGCACAGGCTAATTCGGCAGACTCAATGAGATGATAACGATCGAGCCGGTAACGACCGAGCTTTTGCAGATAGACATTATTAAGGCTGGCACCGCTAAAAATAACCGCATCATCAATGATGAAGCCCTTCAGATGCAGCACACCTAATAATTCGCGCGACTTAACGGGTATACCATAGATATCAAAGGGAGCCGCTGCTTGCTGCATCAATGAACGATACAGCCGATAATTACCACTATCGCCCTTTTGACCAATCAAACCGCGCCGGGCACGATGGTAATCAACCAGCACTTTGATATTCAGTTTAGGATTGGCTGCTTTGGCCGCTAACAGTGCCTCGAGAATTTCACGTCCAGCTTCATCATCTTCAAGATATAGCGCAGCGATATAGATACATTTTTGCGCTTGGTTGATCCGCTCAATCAGGGTTTCCCTGAATTTGGTTGGTGTGTGCAACCACTTAATCGCCTCGGGGGCGATAGCAATGCCTTCCAAATGGTCGAGCAAGATATCCTCCTGTTGATGTTCTCACCACTGAGAACCTGAAAACCCTAATTAGCAACAACTGCCAGTTAAAATAAGGCAATAGAACTTACCCACTTGTGACCTCATCGGCAACAATTTTATCCCTAAGGTGCTGTTCAAATGCGCTATTTTGCGGCAAAAATTGTCAAAAATGATGTTTTGCTAACATAAATCAGCGTTGATGACTGGCGTCAAGTGATGCTCAACAGGCACAATAACCCAGTTAAATAAAGACTCTGTAGGCGCATGAATGAAGAACAAGCAGTTGTGGATCACCCTGTTAGCAACCCTTGCCGCGGCGTGGGGATTATTCCACTTTAAAGATTGGTTAGGTCCATTGGTGTTTCCGCTGTATATCGGCCTTGTAGTGTATGTCACCCTGAAAATCTACCGTTTAATGGAGTCAGATGATTAACCTCAGGCGCGTCTTAGCAGCAGTACTCGTTATCGGCGTCAACCCACATGTTAACGCCGATAACGCCAATCTATTGCAAGATTGGCAACAGTTACGCCCCGAGCACGGCCAGGTATCGCTTATATTGGCCGATCCCCAAGGCAAACGCTTAATCGATAGCGATAGCCATAAATTATTGTTGCCTGCCAGTACCCAAAAATTATTGACCGCCGTTGCCGCCGCCACCTTATTGGGAGACGAATTTCAGTTTTACACTCGCTTGCTATACCGTGGTGAACTCAAATCAGGTGGGCTCAATGGAGACCTGATTATTCAATTTGATGGCGATCCTCAGCTGAGCGCTGAGCAACTCGGACAACTGCTACAACACCTCACCGACGCCGGAATTAAGCAGATTAACGGCGACATCATTATTGCCAACAACGATCTTGCGCCCCAATGGGCCGCAGGTTGGCTGTGGGATGATTTAGGCGTGTGCTTTGCCGCCCCCGTCGGAAAATTAGTTTTAGATCAAAACTGTGTCAAAGGCTCGCTCACGGCCAATGCCGATAACAGCAGTCGGCTGTATCTGCGTTATCCACTTACCGTGAGTAACAGTGCACAGTATCAACCTGAGACGCCTGCAGCATTGTGTAAACTGCATCTGCAATATCATCGGTCAAATCAATATCAATTGAGTGGCTGTTATCAACAGAAAAACCCGTTACCGCTGGAAGTCGCTATTGTTGATCCGGCCGCTTATATCCAAGCGCAAATCAAACAAAGGTTCCCACGCCATGTAGACCTTCGAGGCAGTATCAAAATTGCTGCAACCGATATCAAAGACACCAAAGCGTTGCTGAGTTTTCCATCAATGCCGCTACGACTATTGATCATCAAGATGCTAACCAAATCAGACAATTTAATTGCCGATGCACTTATGAAAAAACTGGGTGAAGTAAAGTTTGGCCAGTATGGATTTGAGTTTGGCGCCGAGGCAATCAAACAAACCCTAGAGGGCCTCGGGATAGATCTTGAAACGGCCAATATCGTCGATGGCTCAGGCTTATCGCGCTATAACCAGTTAACCGCGGCGCAACTGTTTCAGATATTGTTGCTTATCCAACAGGAGCCCAAGTTAAATTGGCTCATTAGCGCCCTGCCCGTTGCAGGAGAGAGTGGCACGCTAAAGCACAAACGCGGCTATCTTAATCCGCAACTGCGCGGTGGCGTAATGGCCAAAACCGGCAGTATGACCGGCGTTGATAACTTGGCTGGGTTCCTACGGATTGACGAACAGCAGCCACAACTTTATCCGTTTGTGATCATGGAAAATGGACTGTCCGCTGCGGCTTATCGGCCAGCAAAATTTTCACCACCATTTCTTATCTTTGCCCGAAATGCCTTACAACAAGCGCAAAAGCACCAAGTGGCAAAACAGCCAGCCACAAGCAAGTCTCAATCGTCGCCAACAGCTGAAGCCACCAACCGCAGTTTAAACACACCCAAAGCCGCTGATAACTAAGCTCCGAACCGGTGATTAATTTGAAAACAGGGACTCAAAGTCCCTGTTGTTAGTTGAATATTTATGACTTAAAACAGCTCAGCCTCTAGTTGCATGGTGCTATCAGCACCACAGGTAACTGCGGCGAGGTGCATATCAAACCGCCCAACTAATCGGGTGAAATAGTAATCACACAACTTCTGTTTGCTTCGCACCAGTGTAACGGGTAACTTGGCTTGGCATGCTTGAGCCCGTTCACTCATGGTCAACCAATAGTAACCACACAGCATATAGCCAAAGGCATTAAGCGCATCAACCGCAACCGCATTAATCAAGTCAGGCGCTGTCGACTTTTGTTCAGCAATGGCTGCAATCGCATCGCTAAATTGGCGTTGCTGCGCTAATTGATGTTCCACATAAGCCGCAGGCACACGGCTGAAGGATGTTAACGCGTCTGTCATCTCGGCCAACAGTTGGTTTAAGGTTTCAGCACGATCAGCAACTAATTTACGCCCAAGAAAATCAATTGCTTGAATCCCGTTAGTCCCTTCATAAATCTGGGCAATACGTGTATCACGCACCCACTGTTCGATGCCAGTTTCACGGATATAACCATGTCCGCCAAACACTTGCTGTGCATCAATGGTGCAATCTAAGCCACGGTCAGTCAAAAACGCCTTGGTCACAGGGGTTAACAGCGCAGCCAATTTGGTCGCATAGGCTTTTTGATGTGGATCTTCGGCAAACTTGGCCAGATCCAACTGCAACCCGGTCATCACCGCCATGGCTCTGCCCGCTTCGGTCAAACAGCGAATATTGAGCAACATGCGGCGCACATCACCATGGACAATAATCGGTGCTATTTCCGCACTAGCCCCCGGCGCTGAGCCTTGTTTACGTTCTTTAGCATACTCAGCCGCCAAAGAGTAAGCCGCTTGAGCACTGCCGAGCCCTTGAATACCGATAGACAAACGCTCGTAATTCATCATGGTGAACATACACACCAAACCACGGTTAGCGCGGCCGACTAAGTAACCTTGGGCATTGTCGTAATGCATCACGCAGGTGGCTGATGCCTTAAGCCCCATTTTGTGTTCAATCGCGCCCGCGGTGACGCCGTTAGATTCACCGCTATTACCAGCTTCATCAACGGCAAGTTTCGGTACAGCAAACAGTGAAATACCATCACTGCCATCAATTTTAGCCAGCACCAAATGGATGATATTTTCAGTCAAATCATGATCACCGCCGGTAATGAAGATTTTGCTGCCGTTGATGCGATAACTGCCGTCAGCTTGTGGTGTTGCCTTGGTGAGAATATGGCGCAAATCAGAACCGGCCTGCGGCTCGGTCATATCCATGGCACCGGCCCATTCGCCTGAATATAACTTAGGCAAGAAACGTTGCTTCAGCGCTTCATCACCATGGGCGTGAATACACAAGGCAGCCCCGGCGGTCAATGAGGCATAAAGGTTAAAAGCGTTACTGGCGCTATAACCGAGTTCATCAACCAACACGCCGAGCATTTTTGGCATACCCATACCGCCAAATTCTGGCTCGCCACAAAGGCCGATCCAGCCCCCTTCCATATACTGCTGATACGCAGCGGCATAACCGGCTGGCGTTGTGACTTGCCCATTATCAAAGCTCACGCCTTGTTCATCACCCGCACGATTTAACGGCGCGACTACTTCTTCATTAAACTTTGCAGCTTCAGCAAGAATGGCGGCGGCTGTGTCGCTTTCTATTGTCTCGGCAAGCGCTGGAATGGCTTGCCAAACACTGTCGGCATCAAAAACCTGCTGTAAAAGGAACTGCATATCTTGCAGTGGCGCTTGATATGAACTCATGCCGGGCCTCATTAATTTTCAAACGAGTGTTTAATTTATCGATTCCCTAATAGTTTGGCAAACACTCAAACAAAAACAGCAGTACAGATCACTAATTAACGCCCTAATCTAAAAACAAAAAAGCCGGTGCTTATTTAGCAACCGGCTTTAAATCAAACGCGTGAACTACCTAACAGATACTGATGACATCTTCTTCGCTATGCTCTTTCGGCAACCGCTGCATCACATCGAGAAGCAGTGGATTCCCCAGAATATAACTGCGCTCTTTGTTATCTAGAACACTCAACAAACCGGATTGGCTTTGCGCCTCTTGCACTTTGACCCGCGCAATCGCATCAAGCGCTTCAATCTGGCCGCCCGGTACATGGGTCGGCAATTTATCCATAATCGCCATATGCAGCTGCATTAACGCAGGATGTTTCAAAAGATCAGGTAACGCCCAAATCTGTTGTAACGATTGTTCATAGGCCTTTCTGGCTTCCGCCGCAGCAAGCAGAAGTTCGGGTGGTTCAATCTCTTCTGGCGTAGCCAGCAGTTTTTTTGATTTCACCCATTCTCCCAGCTTTTGAGAGGCGGTAGCCATGGATAACGGCACCGCGATCCACAAACCTAACAAGGCAGGCGATAACCACGCCAGCAAAGTCCACGAGTCTAAGTAGGCAAAATAAGTCATCAGAATACCCAACAACATATGCCAACGGTGCCGATAAAACACATCTTTCAGTGGCAAACTGCCATCGTCACGACGCTGCGGAGCCCAGCCGCTGTCTTTACCAGAAATAATCGAAAACACCGCGCCGCAATGGATAAACATCATGATTGGAGCAATCAATGCCGATACGATGATCTCCAGCAGAATACTGCCGATGACCCGAATCCGCCCACCTAAAATACGGCAATGATTTTTGTCGGTTAACAATAACAGCGAACCAAAGATTTTCGGCGCAAACAGAATCGCCATGGTGATGTAAAACAGACGCAGAGCGCGTTCGGAATCCATCACCGGCCATTTTGGGAACAGCGAAAATTGATCGGTAAAATATTCAGGGCGAATATAGTGCGCCTGCAATGCCAGTAACAAACCAGTGAGGATCAACATCAGCCAAAACGGAGACGACAGATAAGACATGATCCCGGTAACGAGATGCAAACGACTGACCCAGTGCAAGCCCTTGGTGGGCAAAATGCGGCTGTGTTGTAGGTTACCTTGACACCAACGACGATCACGAATCGCCATATCAATCATCGACGGTGGACATTCCTCAAATGAACCGGGCAGATCGGCGGCAATTTTAACGCTCCAGCCCGCTCGGCGAATTAGTGCGGCTTCTACAAAGTCATGGCTAAGAATATGACCACCAAACGGCGGTTTCCCCTTTAGAGTGGGCAACCCGGCACATTCAACAAAGGCTTTGACGCGAATGATCGCATTATGGCCCCAGAAGTTACCCTCTTTGTGAACCCACCACGCCAAACCTGTGCCGATTACAGGACCATAAAAACGAGCGGCAAACTGCTGCACCCGCGCCAATACAGTTGTGCCACGCACCAGATACGGAATGGTTTGAATAAGACCCGCGTCTGGATCGGCCTGCATCCTGCGCGCAAGCTCTAAAATACAGTGACTTTGCATCAGGCTGTCGGCATCTAGCACCAACATGCTGTCGTAATGCGCCGCCCAGCGGGTACAAAAATCGGCAACGTTACCCGACTTTCTCGCGGTATTTTTGCGGCGCCGACGATAAAACACTTGAGCACGGCCAGCAACTCGCTTGCGCAACAGCCAAAAGGCTTGCTCTTCAGCGAGGGCAATATCGGGATCAGTGGTATCGGATAAAATAAACCAAGAAAACTGCTTATGCTCTTCAGTATCACGAGTGTACTGCACTAATCGCGTTGCCATGGTTTCCACTGCCGAAAACACCCGGTCAGGTGACTCATTATAGGTAGGCATTAACACCGCGACTTGCTGATTGAGGATCAGATTGGTGGTGTTATTGTGGTTACCATAACGCTGAGCAAACAGTTTAACCACACCGGCAACGCCGCCACAAAAGGCCAAGGCAATCCAACAAAAATTCACCGCGAACAGCAGTAATACGAGGTATTCAAGCGGCGTTACCGCGGCGACACTGAATACCTGCAGCATTTCATTAATCGCGAACAGCGATAGTGCAATGGCCGAGCCGACCACTAATACACGTCGGCTTGGGTTCGATTTTACACCACGGATTCTGACGCTCTCGCGCGGAAACCCCTTGCTCAGTTTTTTCAAATCCTGTGCTGGCATCGGCTGTGGTCGTTCAGGTGGCATCGCTGGACCACCCACCAGTTCTGGCTGTTGTTCGTCGAGCAAACTGCCATAAAGCTGCGAATCCATGTTAGCTCCTGTTACTTCGACCAACGATACAACCAGGTTTCAACTTTGCCCGGCGCAGCGGCATTGGGGTTTTGCTCATCAAACTGCAATTCTGCTCTTAATTCAGCGACATTGGCCTGTAATGGATCAAACTCAAAGGACACGCGGTAGCCACCGTTGTAGCTATTTTCTCGCACCACCACATTGCTAATGGTGCCGACATTCGCCTCAATTTTAGCCATTGGCAACACGGCTGGGCGTTTTGCGCCATTGAGCTGATAGTCGATCACAAACAGACGACGCGCGGTAGGTTTAGAGATATCAGCTCGACCACTTGAGGTGCGCTGAATGGTGACCGTACCCGGTTTAATAGATGGCTCATTACCCCAAGTTAAGCGATAGGCCAAGCGATATTCACCGCCAGCTTTTAGTGCATCTTTCGGCCGCCAAAACATCACGATATTGTCATGAATTTCCGCTTGTGATGGAATTTCAGTCAACACTACGGCGCCTTGTCCCCAATTGCCGAGCGGCTCCACCCATAAGCTTGGCCGTTTTTCAAAGTTAGCGTCCACGTCTTGGTAGGCTTCAAAATTACGTTGCCGTTGGATCAACCCAAACCCTTGTGGAGCATTGTCCATAAAGGCAGAGATCTGCAAATTGGTTGGATTAGCCAGTGGCCGCCACAAACGCTCGCTGCGACCATTGAGCATCAACAACCCGTCTGAGTTGTGTACTTCAGGACGATAGTCATCGATGCCTTGGCGACCATTGAGCGAATGTTTGAACATACTGGTTTCAGGTGCTAAGCCAATATTTTGCAGGTCGACACGAGGATACAACACAGCCTCAACGTCCATCTGAGTGCTATCTCCTGGACGCACGGAAAAACGATAAGCACCACTGACACTTGGGCTATCAAGCAAGGCGTAAATCACCATCAGATTGGAATCTGCTTGCGGCTCTTCAATCCAAAAGGCTTTAAATACTGGGATCTCTTCCCCTGCTGGGTCGGCAGTGCGCAGCGCTAAGCCGCGCGCTGATAATCCGTAACTGTCGTTTTTGCCCAAAGCTCTAAAATAGGTAGCCCCTTGAAACACCAATAATTCGTCATAATAATCAGCGCGATTCAGTGGGTAATGTAAGCGCAAACCACTGTAACCAATGTCGCCTTTCGGCAATTGCTTGGTAAAAGCATTCCCGGTCATAAAATATTCGGGGTTGTAAGCTAAATGGGTGGCTAAATTGCCGTTGACTAACGCCAGCTCGACTTTGTTTTTGTAGTAAAAACCGCGATGAAACATCTGCATTTGGTAAGGCAAGCGAGCCCCTTTCCAAAGCGCTTCATCAGGACGAAATCGAATATCAGAATACTGGCTGTAATCCAAAGCATTGAGCGATTCAGGCAGGGTTTCATCTGGTGCTTGATACGGTTTAGCCGCCAACTGCTTGGCCAACTCCATTACAGTATTTGGGCTAAAAATGCCGCTTTTCGCAAACTGCGCCTTCACTGCATTATCCGGCTTATTGGCTTCAGCGGTGGCGGGTTTTGGCGCCAATACGGACTCAACCTTGTTTTCCAGAACTAACGGCGTTGTTGGATTAGCGCCAGCCACAGCCGCGCCGCAAAGACCTATTGAGACCAATAGGGTTAACGCCTTAAATTTTCTGGTTCGACTTAACATCTATTTACTAACCTTCCGCAATGAAAAAGAGACTTGTTGGATCGAGTTCAGCCACGATCGGCCTAATAATTATGAGTGGTGTCGGTTGACTTCGCTAAGCTACTACCAATTAGATATTAAGAAAAGCTTTGTTAACTTAGGACGTTGTTTTAACACATCTTTCGCTCATTTTTTACAAAATAGATTATCAAGTTGAAAAGTAGCTGAAAAATTTTTGCAACGCCTATGTTGTATCGTTAAATTTATGTCGGCAAAGCTGTTGAAAAATTGAGATGATTAATTAACAAATTGGTGAAGATTTGCTGTCCATTCAATGACTCTCTACTTTAGCGTCCACTAGCTTAATGACAGGTTAATGGATGGCCGGATGCCGACATTGCTCGCATTAGATTTGGCACAATATATTGCGCTAAATAATAAAAAAAACCAGTCAATTGACTGGTTTTTTTTCAACGTTACGTCAGCCAATTATTGGCTATTTTTTCCGGTCCAACGATCCATCCACCCCAATACTTTGGCATACCATTGTTCTAGGTTATCAGGATTCAAAATCCAGTGGTTTTCATCAGGAAATACCAGCAGCTCTGACGGAATGTTATTGCGCTGCATATAAGAAAATGCCGCCAAACCTTGGTCATAAGGAACACGGAAGTCTTTTTCGCCGTGAATAACCAACATAGGGGTTTTCCAGTTCTGTACAAAATTCGCTGGGTTGAATTTCTCATACAGATCTTTCGCTTGTTCGTAACTGCCACCAAACTCATGCTCAGGGAACCACAGCTCCTCAGTCACATGATACATAGAACGCATATCAAACAAGCCAGCATGGTTCACTAAACACTTGAAGCCATCATTCCAGTTACCTTGGATCCAGTTCATCATGTAACCACCATATGAACCGCCTAAGGCACAGGCGTTACTTGCATCGATCCAGTCTTGCTGTGCTGCGGCAGCTGCGAGGCCTTTTTGCAAGTCTTCTAACGGCTTACCACCCCAATCTAAACTGATTGAATCAGTAAAGGCTTGGCCATAACCGGTTGAACCATGGAAATCGACCATAACGACCGCATAGCCAGCGCCCGCCCAGAGTTCAGGGTTCCAACGGGAGCTGAAGCTATTGCCGAATGAACCTTGTGGGCCACCGTGGACTAAGAAAGCAACCGGATACTTTTTGCCCGGCTCAAAATTAGCGGGCTTTAGCCAGTAACCGTAAACTTCTTCGTTATTCCAGCCTTTAAAGCTGAATTGTCCAAAGTCGCCGAATTTGATTTTGTCCAACTTGGCGCGGTTAACATCTGTTAAACGCTGCAAATCTTGGCCATCCATATTCATTGACCATAGATCGCCCGGTTCAACCAGCGAAGAATGACGAATAACTAAACGTTCACCCGCAATACCAATCAGGCTGTTAGCACCATCGTTATACAAGGGACGCACATCGCCAAATTGAGTATTAATAGCAAAAACTGACACCTGCCCCACATCTTGGGCAGTGACGTACAGGGTGTTGTTGTCTTTACCAAAACTCAGTGATGATGGGCTGCGATCCCACAAAGGAGCCACTTCTTTGGTTTGACCGGTCACAGTATCGCGCAGCATGATGCCATAGCGATCGGCTTCAAAACCTGGCTTTTTCATCGCAAGATAGGCCATATAACGCCCATCGGCGGAAAATACTGGTTGGGCATCCCAAGCAATGTTATCCGCGGTTAAATTAATCGTTTCGCCACCACTGACGGGCACTTGCCACAGATCGTAGTTGGTGGTCCACGCTTGGTCTTTTGATGGCGCTTTGGCGCTATATACTACGTATTTACCATCAGGGGTGAAGGTCACCTCTTCCATGCCAGAAAAGGGTTTTGGCGGGGTTTCGGTATCACGACCTTGAGTCACATCAACGGTTGTACCCAACTTGCCATCGACAATCGGAGCCACTACCAAATGGTTACGCGCATGGTCAAACCATGTATCCCAATGGCGTACCATCAATTGGCTATATTCACGACCAGTCGATTTGCGCTCAGATTCCGCTTTGAATTTATCGGCAGAGCATTGCAGTGTGTCGCATTCTGGGAACACACGAATGCTCATCACCACTTGTTTACCATCATCAGACAGTTTGTAGCCGTCGATATCTAATGGCAGCTCTGACACTTGGCGAGCTTCACCGCCGGTTAATGGCAGTTGATACAGCTGGCTGCTACCGTTACGCGCGGCCACAAAATAGATGCTGTTGTCATCACTGCTGAAGCTGACATCGTGTTCAGTGCCTTTAGCACTGGTTAATTGATATGGCTTGGCATCCTTGTTGGTTAAATCAAGCAGATACAAATCTGAATTAGCTTTGCCATCTTCGCTAACGGCTTTGAGGCCGTACACCAGTTTGGTGCCATCGTGCGAAATTGTGGCAGAGTGAACTTTATTTAACTTAACCAGATCTTGAACGGTGAAAGGGTTTTGTTCAGCGGCCACTGCAGCAACAGACACACCTGCCGCCAACATGGCTAACCCAAGTTTGTTGATTTTCATCTATAGCTCTTCTTGTGGAGTTTAATGATTTAGCAAATTAAAAAAGGGGCCGTTTGGCCCCTTTTGGAAAACATCACGCTTTCGCTTCTTGGATTTTAACTTTCCAAATAGCCGGACCAGTATCGTGAGCGTTTACCCCGTTAGAGTCAACCGCTACAGTAACAGGCATATCCTCAACCTCAAACTCATAAATTGCTTCCATTCCTAGATCTTCGAAAGCGATCACTCGCGCCTTCTTAATCGCTTTAGACACAAGGTACGCAGCGCCACCAACCGCCATTAGATAGACAGCTTTATGGTTTTTAATGGATTCAACAGTTGCTGGACCACGCTCGGCTTTACCGATCATGCCCATCAGTCCGGTTTTCGACAGCATCATCTCAGTGAATTTATCCATACGAGTACTGGTGGTTGGGCCCGCAGGACCTACGACTTCATCACCCACAGGATCAACGGGGCCCACGTAATAGATAAACTTACCGGTAAAGTCAACGCCTTCAGGTAAACCTTCACCACTTTCAAGCAGACTTTGGATACGTTTATGCGCCGCGTCACGACCGGTCAACATCTTACCTGACAGCAACAGTGTGTCGCCACTTTGCCAAGTCTCGATATCGGCTTGAGTAACGGTATCAAGATTCACGCGACGCGTATTACCGCCAGCTTCACGGGTGATTTCTGGCCAATCTTCCAATGATGGAACCGGCAGATGCGCAGGACCACTACCATCCAAATGGAAATGGACGTGGCGAGTCGCCGCACAGTTAGGGATCATCACCACAGGTTTTGATGCCGCATGAGTCGGTGCCGTTTTGATTTTCACA
Organism: Shewanella avicenniae; assembly: GCF_017354945.1. NCBI lineage: Bacteria > Pseudomonadati > Pseudomonadota > Gammaproteobacteria > Alteromonadales > Shewanellaceae > Shewanella > Shewanella avicenniae. Next base: position 2,142,885 of record NZ_CP071503.1, read on the forward strand.
TCCAGTACTGTGGTTAAGCCGCCCAGACCTTGCGCCCCAATCCCGAGGTTATTAGCACGTTCAAAAATATCTAACCGTAGTTTTTCTTCGGTCGTTTCTGCACCACGCGCTTTAAGTTCATGAATATCGACACTTTCCATCAAGGCTTCTTTGGCCATCACAGCGGCCTTTTCAGCAGTACCACCAATACCGATGCCGATCATGCCTGGCGGGCACCAACCGGCCCCCATTGTTGGCAGCGTTTTTTCCACCCAAGCGGCAATATCATCAGACGGATTAAGCATCACCATCTTGGATTTGTTTTCTGAACCACCGCCCTTGGCGGCAATAGCCACTTCAATATGATCCCCCGGCACTGACACTAAGTGCACAACCGCAGGGCTGTTATCACGGGTGTTTTTACGGCTACCGGCTGGGTCGGCCACAATCGAGGCGCGTAAGGTGTTGTCGCTATTGGTGTAGGCGCGGCGAGTACCTTCGTCAACCATCTCTTGGATGGTCATGTTTGTTTTATCCCACTGCACGCCCATACCAACGTACACAAAACAGGTCACAATACCTGTGTCTTGGCACAATGGGCGATGTCCTTCAGCAGACATGCGCGAGTTAATTAAGATCTGCGCGATGGCATCTTTAGCGGCAGCACTTTGCTCACGCTCATAGGCTTCCGCCATGGCATCGATAAAATCTTTAGGGTGGTAATAAGAGATATACTGCAGTGCATCGGCAATACTGTCGATGAAATCGGCTTGCTTAATAACAGACATGTTTGCGCTCCGTTGGCTATCTGTCGCTTCCATCTTAATGACACCTTGTTTGGCGGTACGCCCCAAAACCCGCCAAACATCGCATCACAGTCAATACTCACGTAAAAACTCACATAATGTATCTTAGTAAACTCGTTTCAAAATACGAGCTTACGGAAGCCAGATTGGTTCTCTTGGTATAGGTTGCCAAGTATAATACCCTCTCACTACAATTTGGGCTATATCACATTTCAGGTTAATTAAAGGATGTCCGACATCTCAAATTCTCAAGCGATTCACCAAATTACACTTGATTGGCGCTATGCAACCACCGACGTTTTCTCCGCCATTAAGACGTTGCCTTATGCAGTGTTGTTAGACTCTGCCGATGCTGACCATGTTGATGCGCGTTACGATATTTTGACGGCAGAACCGCTGTGCCGACTGATCACCAAAGAAACAAGCACCCTGCTGCTGCGCGCCGATAACAGCGTTGAAGCTGAGTTTTCCAGTGCGATCTGTGATCCGCTCACCTTATTACAGCAGCAATTGAAGCAGTTTTTCCCGCAGCCAACGCTCTCCTCTTTGCCGTTCAGTGGCGGCGCTATGATGGCGCTCAGTTACGATTTAGGCCGTAACATTGAAAAGTTACCCAATCGTGCAAGTAACGATATTGCGTTTCCGCGTTTATTAGCCGGGATTTATGGCTGGGCGTTGCTGCGCGATGCTACCCAAGACATTGGCCAACAATGGCAGTTGGTATCAGTGCGCGAAGATATCGATTTACCCGCCTTAGCGCTGCGTTTGTCGGCACTTGTGAGTAAACATCTTGAGCAATCTCCTGCGCATGCGCCTTTGCCATTCAAATTAACGTCAAATTGGCAGACACAGCTTTCAAAAGCGGAATATCTGCAACGGTTTGAACAAATCCAACAGTATTTGCACAGCGGTGATTGTTATCAAATCAACCTCACCCAACGTTTTTCTGCCCATTACCAAGGGGACGAATGGCAAGCCTATCTGAACCTGAGAGAACATAACGTTGCACCATTTTCCGCTTATTGGGATTGGGACGATAAAGTGATTATCTCTATCTCGCCAGAACGGTTTTTGAAAATTGGCGAAAACCGTACGATTGAGACCAAGCCAATCAAGGGCACTGCGCCGCGCTTCGGCGATCTCGCCGAAGATAATCAGGCTGCTGCTGAATTACAGCAGTCAGAGAAGAATCGCGCCGAAAATCTGATGATTGTTGACCTATTACGCAACGATATTGGCAAAGTGGCCCAAGCCGGCACAGTGCAAGTGCCATCGCTGTTTGCCATTGAAAGCTTTCCTGCGGTGCATCATTTAGTCAGTACAGTAACAGCCACCTTGGCGCTAAATCATTCGGCAACTGATCTGTTGCGCGCGGCATTTCCCGGCGGTTCTATTACCGGCGCCCCCAAAGTACGCGCGATGGAGATCATCGACGAATTAGAGCCATCGCGGCGTAGTATCTATTGTGGCTCGATTGGCTATATTAGTCAGGACGGCAAAATGGACAGCAGCATTACTATTCGTACCTTGTTAGCCACTGAGCAACAGCTATATTGCTGGGCGGGCGGCGGCATTGTGGCAGACTCAAATGGCGAAGCCGAATACCAAGAAAGCTTCGACAAAGTCAGTAAGATTTTGCCTGTATTAGCAAATTAGCAGCACAGACACTGGCAATGCGTTGAGGAATAATTGTGAATACCCTGGCTGAATTACGTACCCATTTTTTGTTGTCCAATAATCCGCAGCAACGGGTGGTCAACACCAAGGGGATTTCATTGCGTTCAGCCGCAGTATTGATGGCGTTTTCTGAAACACCCGATGGCGTCGAACTGTTATTAACTCTGCGCCCCGATCATTTAAAAGCGCATCCAGGGCAGATAGCATTTCCCGGCGGTAAGCCAGAGCCACAAGATAGCTCAATGGTGCACACCGCGCTGCGCGAAGCGTGGGAAGAAGTAGCCCTTGCCCCCGAGCAAGTTGAGGTGCTTGGGGTGTTACCACTGCACAATACCCTCACGGGGTTTTCGATTACGCCAGTGGTGGGCATCATAGATAAGCCATTCACACCAAGCTTAGATGCCCAAGAAGTGTCTGAAAGTTTTACGGTGCCTTTATCTTTTTTGATGGCACACGAACACAGGCACACACTGTGGCTACCTCGCAGCAACCATTTGATTCCTATTACTTTTATCCCATACCAACAAAGGCTAATCTGGGGCGCCACTGCAGCAATTATTGATACCCTTTGTCGCCAGCTTTCAAAAAATTAGCTCGCTGTTATCGCCGCAAAAGCTTAGATCAGGAACATCAAGTAAAGGCCTGAGGTAATAGACACCATCAGCAATAGCGGAATGTTAAACCAATAGCCCATACGGCTGTGGCTGGCGCAATACCAATTGACCAACAAGCTTAAAAAACTGATCGCGGCACAGGCCCAAATAATTTGCTCTAGATGGGCAGTCGCCACCGGGTCCCAATTTAGCCGCACCGGTACACCACGACTTAAAAAATATCCCACCTGCCGATCTGGGCGTGCATCGTCAAACAGCAGTAAGGCATAAACCGCTAAGCCCCACCCTGCAATTGATAGGATGGCGAGTAATAATTGCAATATGCGCAATTTGCTCATATCGACCTCCTGCCACTTAATATCCTTGAAGGATATGAAGAATACCTTTTTCAGCTTGAGAAAAGCCACCAGCAAGGTAATATAAACGTCCAAATTTTTTCCTGTGTGATCAATATCGTTGCTTATCGAGGCAAAAGCCAAGAAAACGACGACAAAGCAGGCAGTTATTATTTTAGTGGAGTTCAAAGCAATAATGAGTGTTGCATCTGTCGCATCTGTATTTAAAGGTGAGCATCCGGTGGGAAGCGAAGTCACAGTCCGTGGCTGGGTTCGTACTCGCCGTGATTCAAAAGCTGGAATTTCGTTTCTGGCGATTTATGACGGTTCGTGTTTCGACCCGATCCAAGGCGTAGTCCCAAATAGCTTGCCTAATTACAATGACGAAGTGCTGCACTTAACTGCTGGCTGCTCTGTTGTGGTGACAGGTGAAGTCGTAGAAAGCCCTGGCGCTGGCCAAGATTTCGAGCTGCAAGTCACTCAGGTGGAAGTGGCTGGTTGGGTCGAAGATCCTGACACCTATCCAATGGCCGCTAAGCGCCACAGTGTTGAACACTTGCGCGAACTGGCACACTTGCGTCCACGCACTAACTTGATTGGTGCTGTGATGCGCGTACGTAACTGCCTATCACAAGCGATTCATCGTTTTTACCACGAAAACGGTTTCATCTGGGTTGCGACTCCGTTAATCACCGCATCTGACTGTGAAGGCGCCGGTGAAATGTTCCGTGTATCAACTCTGGACATGGAAAACCTACCTCGCACTGACGCAGGTAAAGTAGATTACGATAAAGACTTCTTCGGTAAAGAAGCCTTCTTGACTGTGTCTGGCCAATTGAACGGCGAAACCTACGCCTGTGCCCTGTCAAAAATCTACACCTTCGGCCCGACCTTCCGTGCTGAAAACTCAAACACCAGCCGCCACTTGGCGGAATTCTGGATGGTTGAGCCAGAAGTTGCGTTTGCTGAACTGAATGACGTAGCCGCACTGGCAGAAGGCATGTTGAAGTACTGCTTCAATGCCGTACTGCAAGAACGTATGGACGATCTGCAATTCTTCGAACAACGCGTAGACAAAACTGTTATCGAGCGTTTGAAAAACTTCGTTGATAGCGACTTTGCTCAGGTGGATTACACTGACGCCGTTGAAATCTTGAAGAACTGCGACAAGCAGTTTGAGTTCCCAGTTGAATGGGGTATCGACCTTCAGTCAGAACACGAACGTTATCTGGCCGAAGAACACTTCAAAGCCCCTGTGGTGGTGAAGAACTATCCAAAAGATATCAAAGCCTTCTACATGCGCCTCAACGAAGATGGCAAAACAGTAGCAGCAATGGACGTGTTGGCACCTGGCATCGGTGAAATCATCGGTGGTTCACAACGTGAAGAACGTTTGGACGTGCTGGATGCCCGTATGGCTGAAATGGATCTGAACCCAGAAGATTACTGGTGGTATCGCGATCTGCGTCGTTACGGCACAGTACCTCACGCAGGTTTCGGTCTAGGCTTTGAGCGCTTAGTGTCTTATGTGACAGGTGTAAACAACATTCGCGATGTGATCCCATTCCCTCGCGCACCACGCACAGCGAACTTCTAATCGCTGCAGAAAACGCGCCGCAAGGCGCGTTTTTGTTTTATAAGCGCGCGATACGTCTCACACATTAGCGTGCTAACACAGTAAAGTGCTCGTCCTAGTTTTTAGCGGAGAATCCCCGTGGCAAACGATGAAATTCAACGGTTTACCGTTTCCCTACCGCAATCGTTATTTGAAGAAATTGAAACCGATATTGCCTCCCGCGGTTATCAATCTCGCTCGGAGTATATTCGCGATCTGTTTCGCGACCGCATTGTTGATAAACAGTGGAATGACAGCGTTGATGATGTGGTGGGCGTGTTGACACTGATTTTTGACCATCATCAACGTGGATTATCTGAACGCCTGATTGAAATCCAACATAACCATTTGGTGCATATTCTGTGCAGTACCCACGTGCATATAGATCATCACCGCTGCTTGGAAACCATCATTTTGAAAGGCCAAGCTAAAGAGGTGAATCATTTGGTGAATCAAATTTCTGCATTGAAAGGGGTCAATCTCGCCCGACTCAGCAGAGCTGGCGTGGTGTAAAGTAACACCTATATAACAGCAACTGCCGCTCAACCGAGCGGCAAAATCACTCTAACGTCCAAACCATGCGGTTGCCCGGGTTTGATATCCAATTGACCGCGATGCAATTCAACAATCTGAGCACAAATCGACAAGCCCAATCCAGAGCCAGCAATATGTTCTCCCGCCACGCGAAAGAAGCGCTCTTTAATTTGGCGGCATGCGGCTTCTTCTAAGCCAGGGCCTGAATCCAACACCTGAATTACCGCCATACCTTGGGCTTCTTCCGCCCAAGTATGGATGGTTATCGGCCCTTGTTCGTTGGCATATTTACAGGCGTTCTCAATAATATTCTTCAATACCAATTTGAGATAAAAGCCATCGCCAAGCACCTTAAGCTGTGGAGCAAATTGCAACTGCCAATCATAATGCTCAATCAGTGGCAGCAAGTCGCTCAGCACGTCGTTGGTGATGGTTTCAACATCGACTGGCGCCACATTTAACGCCGCTAATGAATCTACTCGAGACAGCAGCAGTAACTGTTCAATGGTATGGCTGATCTGCACAATCCCTTTATCTATCGCGGCGTGATGCAGTTGCTTCTCTTGTTCTGAGCTCGATTGTGCCAAACCTTGATGATGCAATTTAATGATGGCTAATGGGGTTTTTAGCTCATGGGCGGCATCACCACTAAATTTACGTTCACGCACCATGGCATCGCCAATCCGCTCGATGTAGCCATTCATCGCATCGCGCACCGGCACAAGTTCAGAAGGGAGTTTCATCTTAATCGGCGTAAGATCTGCCGGCGAACGTTGTTTGAGCTTGCGCGCTAAGGCCTGTACAGGCTCAAATAACCAGTAGGACAGAAATATCATTAGCAACGCAACCAACGGAAAGATAAACGCCGGGCCAATCAAGCTATTGCCCATGATTTGATCGACCAACTCTTGGCGTACGTCATTACGCTGTCCGGTGATAATCCATACATCGTTGCCTTTTGAATAGTAGGTGTACACATGCCAAAGGCGCTGATCCATGGTTAACACACGATAGCCAATGGCAAATTCAGTCATAGGTGTCGTCAGGCTGTTGACCGAACGCATCAGTAAATCGCCGTTGGCACTCCAGATCTGAAACGCGAGCTTTTTCTCATAGGCCAATTGTTCAGCGTTGGCATCTTCATGAAAAGTTTCTACTTTGGCTTGCTTGATATCCAACAACAGCGGATGGCCAATCAGGTTGCGACGATGTTCGAGCGGTTGGGCACCATAAAAAAGCTCCAACATCTTGGCGCTTTGCAGCATCTGCGCATCAAAAATCTCTTCAATCTGGCGCTCTGAATCGTGGGTACTCAGCCACGTCGAAATCCCGATGGAAAGTGAAATACCCAGTAACATCACCCCAATGAGGGTTAAGCGCAATGACATAGCTACTCCACTTCTGCCAAGGTGTAGCCAATGCCGCGGATGGTTTTAATCAACTCGGTACACGTTTTTTTACGCAGGTGATGAATATGCACTTCAATTGAGTTGCTGCCGACTTCGTCCCAGCCATAAGTCAGCTGTTCCAGTTGCGCTCGGGTCAATACCCGACCGCTGGATTGTGCCAGCTCCAGTAATAATTGATATTCCCGCCGTGATAACTGCACAGTTTCGCCGCGAAAGCTGACTTCGTGGGTATTCAGATCCATGGTCAATGCTCCCACCGCGAGTTTGTTTTCAAACATGCCGTGATGACGCCGCACAATGGCTTTAATGCGTGCTACCAGTTCTCGCACATCAAAGGGCTTGGCAAGGTAATCATCGGCACCGATATCTAAACACGCCAGTTTGGTATCAAAGTCGGTGTTAGCGGTTAATACGATGGTAGGGATATCGATCCCGCGCCGCCGCCACTGCTGCAACAAGGTACGGCCATTACCATCCGGTAAGCCTAAATCCAGAATAATCGCGCTAAGCGCTTCGTTATGAATGGCCAGTTCGGCTTGCTTGATGGTGGTGACATGGTCGACTTGAATATCGAGTTTTTCTAAGCTCAACGCCAATCCTTGAGCAAGGAGATCATTATCTTCGATTAACAGTATGCGCATAATTGTTCGCTTTTAAACTCCGCCAAGTATCGCGGACTGATAGCTTACCACGATCTCAACTGCTGATGGTTATCCCTACTATGGAGTCTCAAGCCAGTCGTGAGTTCCCTAAATTAGATTTTTCTCAGCATCAAGATTTTTTATTGATCTAGCTCACTTTTTCATTAGTTACATTACTTACATTTGTTGAGTTAGGTGCAAAATATGATCCGTATCAATTTTCGACACTCATACGCGAATTCTCGCGAAACACAATAATAGAAGTTCTGCAGAACTTCACCTGAAGCAACTAGAAAATAACAAAGGTTAATCCATGGAAACTCATGCAGCACTCTTTGAGCAAGGCAGAAAAAGGCTGGATGCGCTTAGGCAAATGCCGCCTCGTCAGCAAGAATCATTAACAGATAGAATGTTAGAACTCGGCATCACTCGCCGCGATTTTATGAAATGGAGTGCCTCAATTACCGCACTTCTCGCGTTACCTCTTCCCTTCAGTAGCTTAGTGGCAGAAGCCGCCGAACTCGCCGACCGTGTGCCCCTAGTCTGGTTGCATATGGCAGAATGTACTGGTTGCTCTGAATCATTAACCCGTGCAGATACCCCAGATCTCGATACCCTTATTTTCGATCATATTTCACTGGAATATCACGAGACGCTGATGGCTGCGGCCGGTTGGCAAGCAGAAGAAAACCTCGAACACGCCATGGAAAAATACCATGGTAATTACCTACTTGCGGTTGAAGGTGCAGTACCGACTAAAAACGGTGGTACTTTCCTGAAAGTCGGTGCCAAAGGTAAAACTGGGCTCGAAGTGGTAAAAGAAGCTGCAGAAGGCGCAGCCGCCATTATTTCAGTCGGTACCTGCTCATCATTTGGTGGTGTGCAAGCGGCCGCGCCAAACCCTACCGGCGCTAAAGGCGTGCACGCGGTAATCGATCGCACGGTGATCAACTTAGGTGGCTGCCCACCAAGTGAAAAGAACATTGTTGGCACACTGATGTACTTCGTCATGTTCGGTCGTTTGCCGGCACTGGATATGTTTAACCGTCCAAAATGGGCCTATGGCGCTCGGGTGCATGACAACTGTGAACGTCGTGGTCACTTTGACTCAGGCGAATTCGTTGAAGAGTTCAGCGATGACGCCGCCAAAGATGGTTACTGCCTCTATAAGGTGGGTTGTAAAGGCCCTTATACCTACAACAACTGCCCAACCGAACGCTTTAACGCCCACGTGAGCTGGCCAGTATTGGCGGGCCACGGTTGTATCGGTTGCTCAGAACCTAATTTCTGGGACGATATGGCAGATTTTGAAAAACCTCTTGGTCGTCAGTTATTGCATGGCATTGATGCCAGCGCCGATGCAGTGGGTGGTGTCATTCTCGGTGCCGCTGCTGTAGGTATCGCAGCGCATGCTGTTGCTAGTGTTTTTGCAAATTCCAAAGAGGACTAATTAAATGAATCAACGTGTTGTCATTGACCCCATTACGCGTATTGAGGGCCATCTGCGCATTGAAGTTGAAGTAGATGAACAGAATGTGATTCAAAAAGCCTGGGCCTCTTCTACTCTGTGGCGCGGCATTGAAGTGATTTTGAAAGGCCGTACCCCAATGGACGTTGGTCTGCTGGTACAACGTATTTGTGGTGTGTGTACCTTCTCGCATTACCGCTGTGGTACCGAAGCTGTTGAAAATGCACTTGGCTTGGAAATCCCAGTGAATGCTAAATACCTGCGTTCGCTGATGATGAGCGCCCTGCACTACCATGATCACTTGGTGCACTTCTATCATCTGCACGCACTGGATTGGGTTGACGTAGTGTCAGCTTTGAGCGCTGATCCTGCAAAAGCGGCACAAATTGCCACTCGTTACACTGCAGAGCCTATCGCGGCTGGTGAAGGCGATCTGCGTGCAGTTCAAAAACGTGTGCAAGGCTTTGTTGATAAAGGTCGTTTAGGCCCATTCGCTAACGCCTATTGGGGCAACAAAACCTATCGTTTTACCCCTGAGCAAAACTTGATTGCGTTGTCGCACTACATGAAAGGCTTGGAAATCCAACGTGTTGCAGCTGAAATGATGGCGATTTTTGGTGGTAAGCAACCGCATCCACAGTCAGTCGTCGTTGGCGGTATGACCTCGATTCGTGATTTGCTGAGCCCAGCGCGCCTGCAAGAGTGGAAAACCAAACACGACGTCGTGCGTGACTTTATCAAACGCGCTTACCATGCTGACATTCTGATGGCAGCGGAAGCCTTTGGTGATGAAGCCTCAGTGCTAGGCGGCGTGAACGTGCACAACTTTATTTGTACCAATGAATTCTACGGCGCCGATGGCAAGCACTTGTATCACCAAGGGGTGATCCATGATGGCGATTTGAGCAAAGTGGAAGATGTTAACCCAGACTTGGTGGCAGAAGACGTCACTCACTCTTGGTACAGAGCCGATAAACCACAGCATCCATATGAAGGAACGACCATTCCTCAATATACCGATTATGTAGAGCGCGATACCGTTTATGGCAAACTGCCTACCCTCGACAATGAAGGTAAATACAGCTGGGTAAAATCACCACGCTATAACGGTAAACCAATGGAAGTTGGCCCACTGGCGTGTTTGCTGGTGAACTATGCTCGCGGAAACGAGAAAGTGGTTGATGCGATCGACAGCTTCTTAAAAGAAACCGGTTTGCCGTTAGAAGCGCTGTACACCACCTTGGGGCGTACCGCAGCGCGGATGATCGAAACCGAAATTCTGGCAGATGAATGTGACAAGATCTTCGATGCATTGGTGACTAACCTTGGCAGCGACGACACGCTGTACGTCAAACCGAATATCGATCCAAACAAAGAATATATCGGCCACTCATTCATTGAAGCGCCACGCGGCATGCTAAGTCACTGGGTACGGATTAAAAACGGCGTGGTGGAAAACTATCAAGCTGTGGTGCCTACGACTTGGAACGCAGGTCCAAAAGATGCCAACGGCAATATTGGCCCTTACGAAGCTTCACTGCTCGGTCTGAAATTGGAAGATCCGAAAAAACCATTGGAAGTGCTGCGTATTATCCACTCATTTGACCCATGCATGGCATGTTCTGTTCATATGATGGATTACAAAGGTCAATCATTGGGTGAGTTCCGTGTCGGTCCAAGCGCCGCCTAAGGAGGAAATTATGGCAACTACTACACCCGATTATGAACGGGTCAAAGTGTTCAGTGCCGCCATCAGGATATTTCACTGGTTACGGGCGCTGTCTATCGTCATTTTGACCGTAACAGGGTTTTATATTTCATGGCCGTATCTCGTGGGTGCAGATACCACAGATGTACTGCTGCAAGGCTGGATTCGTTATGGCCATTTGGTCTGCGGTTTTACCCTTTGCGCAGTCACCCTAGTGCGCGCCTATCTGTTCTTTTTCAGTAAAAGCGATATTGAACGTCGTTCATTTGCAGACGTGAAAAATTTTCGCAGCTGGATTATTCAAATTAAATCCTATTTCTGGATTGGACACCTCGATCATAAAGGTGTGTATGGCCCGCTGCAGTTTATGACCTATTTGGGCGTAAGTTTAATGGCCGCCTTTATGTGTTTAACCGGGCTGATACTGTATGCCAACGTTTATCACGAAGGTTTGGGCGGCGCGCTATGGAGCAGTGCCGCTTGGTTAACCCAAGTGTTTGGTGGTTTAGCTTGGGTGCGTATTCTGCATCACTATGTGACATGGGGATTCATCATCTTTTTGCTGATCCACATCTACATGGCAGTTTGGATGGGTATCCGCTTTAAGCACAATGCAGTTGATGCGATTGTGTCTGGTTACGATTACCACCCTAAACATTAATCGATAAAACTCGATTAAAAACTGATGTGATCTAAATCATGTCTCATCACGATTTAGATCACATTTTTTTTGGTTTGTTAGCCACTATACCGAACTAAGTTCGGTAACCGCCATAACACCGAATACACCGATTAATGGAGTTGTTATCAAATTGTTTAATTGATTGGTAATTATTCCAACTGATTTATAAATGCGCAAAAGTGGGGCAAAATCGGCAAAAATGACGAAAAATGCGCTAAATTCCAGTCAAAATCACCGTAGTCGCAGACTTGGTCAAAATGTCTCAATTTGGCCATTTATAATTGATCCTCTTCATATTCTAAAAATCTAATTTTTTTTCACGTCGCAATTAAGCGCAAAAATTGATGTATCTCAAACAACTATTGTGGTTCCACCTCTAAGATCGCTTCGATTAGCTGTGTGAGCTATAACGCAAAAAAGCCCGTTCAAAAACACTAAAGGTCAAAACATGGACACACATTCAGCCCTTTTTGAACAAGGTCGGAAGCGATTGGAGGCATTACGCCAACTTCCTCCTCGTCAAGAAACCTCATTACAAGAACGTATGCTTAAGCTTGGGATCACTCGTCGTGATTTCATGAAATGGAGCGCTTCAGTTACTGCATTATTAGCATTGCCTCTGCCCTTCACCAATCTGGTGGCAGAAGCTGCTGAATTAGCTGACCGTGTCCCATTGATCTGGTTGCACCTTGCAGAATGTACTGGTTGTTCTGAGTCATTGGTGCGTACCGATACACCAAACCTCGATTCACTGATCTTCGACCACATTTCGCTGGAATATCATGAAACATTGATGGCAGCAGCTGGTTGGCAAGCAGAAGAAAACCTGGAACATGCGCTGCATGCATATAAAGGTAGCTACCTGTTAGCCGTCGAAGGTGCAGTACCTACTGCAAACAACGGCACCTTCCTGACTGTGGGTTGTAAAGGCCACACAGGTATGGAAATCATCAAAGAAGCTGCTGAAGGCGCTGCTGCGATTATTTCTGTCGGTACTTGTGCATCATTCGGCGGTGTTCAAGCGGCTGCACCAAACCCAACCGGCGCAAAAGGCGTTTATGAAGTGGTTGATAAAGCAGTTGTTAACTTGGGTGGTTGCCCACCAAGTGAGAAAAACATCGTGGGTACATTAATGTACTTCGTGATGTTTGGTCGTCTGCCTGCACTGGACATGTTCAACCGTCCAAAATGGGCCTATGGCGCGCGCGTACACGACAACTGTGAACGTCGTGGTCGTTTCGATGCCGGTGAATTCGTTGAAAAATTCGGCGATGAAGGCGCAAAAGAAGGTTACTGCTTATATAAAGTGGGTTGTAAAGGTCCTTATACCTATAACAACTGCCCAACTGAACGCTTTAACCATCACGTAAGTTGGCCAGTACTGGCCGGTCACGGTTGTATGGGGTGTTCAGAACCTAACTTCTGGGATGACATGGCAGACTTTGAAAAACCGCTTGGCCGTCAATTGATACACGGTCTGGATGCAACTGCTGACACCATCGGTGGTGTAATTCTCGCAGCGACCGTTGTTGGCATCGGCGCGCATGCTGTTGCTAGTGTATTTGCCGGTTCCAAGGAGGACTAATTAAATGAATCAACGCGTCGTTATTGACCCAATTACCCGTATCGAAGGCCACCTGCGTATTGAAGTGGAAGTCGATGAAAACAATGTTGTACAGAAGGCCTGGTCTTCTTCAACGCTGTGGCGCGGTCTGGAAGTTATCCTCAAAGGCCGTACGCCAATGGACGTAGGTCTGTTGGTACAACGTATCTGTGGTGTATGTACCTATTCACACTACCGTTGTGGCACTGAAGCAGTAGAAAACGCTTTAGGTCTGAAAATCCCATTGAATGCGCGTTATCTGCGTTCTTTGATGCAAACGTCACTGTTTATGCATGACCACATTGTGCACTTTTATCACCTGCACGGTTTGGACTGGGTAGACGTTGTGTCTGCATTGAGCGCTGACCCAGTTAAAGCATCACAACTGGCACACGAATACATTCACAACCCAATCGCGACCAGCGATGGTGAACTGCGTGCGGTACAAGAACGTGTCAAAGGCTTTGTGGCAACGGGTAAGTTAGGCCCATTTGCTAACGCCTACTGGGGTAATAAAACTTACAAGTTCTCTCCTGAGCAAAACCTGATTGCTTTATCTCACTACCTGAAAGCGTTGGAAGTACAACGTGTTGCAGCAGAAATGCTGGCTATCTTCGGTGGTAAGCAACCTCACCCACAATCATTGGTTGTTGGTGGTGTGACATCTGTACGTGACATGCTGAGCCCAGCGCGTCTGCAAGAGTGGAAACAAAAACACGCAATCGTTCAAGACTTTATCGAACGCGCTTATAAAGCTGACGTGATCATGGCCGCATCTGCATTCGGTACTGAACCTTCAGTACTCGGCGGAGTAGCAATCAAAAACTTTATGTGTACCAATGAGTTCGTGATTGGCGATCAAGAATACATCTTCCAACAAGGTGTGATCATGAACGGCGATCTGAGCAAAGTGACTGATGTGAATCCAGATCTGATTGCCGAAGACGTCACTCACTCTTGGTATAGCGCTGATAAAGCACAACATCCATATGACGGTACTACCATCCCTAACTACACCGGTTTGGTTGAGCGCGACACAGTGTACGGCAAACTGCCAACACTGGATGGCGACAACAAGTACAGCTGGGTGAAATCACCACGTTATGATGGCGAACCAGTGGAAGTAGGCCCGTTAGCTTGTCTGTTGGTTAACTATGCCAAAGGCAACAAAGTCGTGGTTGATGCCGTAAATGAACTGCTGCAAGTGACTGGTCTGCCTGTTGCAGCACTGTTCACTACCCTGGGCCGTACTGCTGCGCGCATGGTACAAACGTGTATCGTTGCCAAACACGGTTTGGAAACCTTCGATGCACTGTTGAGCAACATGCAATCTGACGAAGCGACTTATATCGAACCACAAATTGATTCAAGCAAAGAGTACGTCGGTCACTCAATGATTGAAGCGCCACGTGGTCTGCTGAGTCACTGGATCCGCATCAAAGGTGGTTTGGTTGAAAACTATCAAGCTGTGGTGCCAACGACTTGGAACGCAGGTCCTGTGGATGCCAACGGCAAAGTAGGTCCATATGAAGCGTCTCTGGTAGGGCTGCAACTGGAAGATCCAACTAAGCCATTGGAAGTTATCCGTGTTATCCACTCGTTCGACCCATGCATGGCATGTGCGGTACACGTGATGGATTACAAAGGTCAATCTCTGGGCGAGTTCCGCATTGACCCAAACGCCTGTTAAGGAGGTGTGACATGGCTAAAGCAGGAGTTCCCTTTGAACAGGTGAAAGTCTTCAGCGCCGCCATCCGTATTTTTCACTGGCTGCGTGCCTTGGCAATTACGGTATTGGTCGCAACAGGCTTTTATATATCATGGCCATTTGTTGTCGGAGCCGCTTCAACTGACGTACTCGTACAAGGTTGGATCCGCTTCTCGCACCTGATTTTTGGCTTTGTTTTGTGTGCAATTACCCTAGCGCGCGCTTATTTGTATTTTTTCAGCAAGAGCGACATCGAACGTCGCTCAATGAAAGACGTGATGAGCGTAA
Organism: Shewanella avicenniae; assembly: GCF_017354945.1. Taxonomy (NCBI): domain Bacteria; kingdom Pseudomonadati; phylum Pseudomonadota; class Gammaproteobacteria; order Alteromonadales; family Shewanellaceae; genus Shewanella; species Shewanella avicenniae. The sequence goes on from NZ_CP071503.1 coordinate 2,157,952, forward strand.
AAAGCTGGATTACCCAACTTAAGTCCTACTTGTGGATGGGAAAATTGCACAAAGCTGGTGTCTATGGCCCACTGCAATATGTGACCTACCTCATGGTTTCGGTGATGGCGTTCCTGATCTGTATCTCAGGTCTGGTACTTTACGCCAACATCTACCACGAAGCCTTGGGTGGTTCATTGTGGGGCATTGCGAGCTGGTGCACTGAGCTGTTGGGTGGTTTAGCTTGGGTGCGCATTTGGCACCACTACATCACCTGGGTATTCGTGATCTTTGTCGTTATTCACGTTTACATGGCAGTTTGGACAGGTATTCGCTTTAAACACAACTCTGTGGACGCGATTGTATCTGGTTACGACTACCACCCAGAAGAGCACTAGGAGCCCAATGAACACATTGCTGTTGGGAATTGGCAATGTCTTGTACGCCGATGAAGGCATCGGCGTACATTTTGTCAATTATATTCATGAAAACTATGAATTTTCTCACCCAGAGCATCAATTAGTGATGCTCGATGGAGGCACACTTGCGCAAGGGTTAACCCCCATTCTGGCGCAATACCAAGCCTTGATTGTGGTCGACACAGTCAATGCCGCTGGCTGTGCCCCAGGAGAAGTTTATTTCTTCGATTTTGATAACGCGCCGCCAGAAATTGACTGGCAAGGCAGCGCCCACGAAGTGGAAATGCTGCAAACCCTGACCATGATGGAGATGATGGGCGACCGTCCGCATACCATGGTGCTTGGGGTGACACCTACCGTGATTGAACCTATGACATTAGGCTTAACCGAGCGCATTGCCGCTGCGGTTCCGCTGATGGAAAAAACACTGATCAACTATCTCACTAAACTCGGCTGGCACTGCAACAAAATCGCTAACGTCGATATTGCCGAGCTGATTCCGCAATCCTACATCCCACGCCTATCAATGGGCGATAGAGAAAGTGGCCATAAACCACAAGGTCAGGACCCGCAGGATATTAACTAATATGAAACTTTTGAGATTTGAGTTTGACTGTTCTCGTCAAGTTCCTTGGTACGGCCACTTATGCAATCAATACCTTAATTATCAGTCGCTAACATTGACAACAGGTATTGAAATCGTCCGTCCTGATCCTGAAGCACAAGCGCTGCAATTACCAATTGTATGGCGCTATTTCATCGAGGCTGAAGGTGAACAAGCGAACTTAGAGGCACTCGCGAATTCTTTGGCACAAGATTTCTTGTTAAGCACCTACCTGCTGGACTCACGGATTATTGCAGTCAAACAACGTCAAGGTACGGATAAGCCTTTAATGGGCGAGCCTGCTTCGTTGCCATTCTGCCAACATTGCCAACCGCAATTTGGTGACAATATGCACCCGCACTTTGGTCAACTGACCTTAGCTTGCGATCATTGCCACGGCGCAGATGCAATCAACGCCCTGCCCGCATTAGCAGCAATGCAACCGGCGGATTTAATCCAATTTGCTCAGCAGCTGTTGAATGGCAATAGCGTCCGTTTAACAGATACAGTCGGCACCATTGAGCTCAGCCGTTCGCCAATTGCAGCAGACGATTGCGCCGTGTTGATTTGTAACCCGAACACTCTGAGTCAGCAGTTTATTCTGGAAAATCGCCAAGTGCTTTCGCTGTCATCAATTGAGAAGCCACTGCTGCTGTTGAAGCCGCATGCAGATCTCAAACTGGCGCAAGCATTATTGCCGGTTGGGTTTGCCGCAACTCGGTTACAACAAGTGTTGTGCGAACTGCTGCGTGTCAAAGGTGTTAACTGGATTTACATCAGCGGCGCTAAGCGCGCGGTATTTGCCAACGTACTGACAGCCGATGTACAGGTCAAAGCCCAGCAAGTGAGTCTCAGCAACGAAAGCTGCGGCGTCAATGTGATTGAACCGCTGCACGATGATGTTCGCTTTGGTGATTATGTCGCCCATGCCAGCGGCAACCGTAAAAAGCCCGTGATTGAAACGGCCATAAGCGCTGACACAAAAGTGTGGGACAGTACCTCGGTAATCAATGCCGCTGAATGTGCAGCGTTAGGATTAGGCGCCGAATACGGTACCGACAAAAACTACGCCGTGCTTTATTTCAGCAATCAGCATGACAGCAAAATTCTGACCCGTGATGGCAAAGGTAATTTCAGTACTTTTATCACCCTGCCACGCTTGCCTAAAACTGGTGCAGAGATTGATGCCATCATGCAGCAAAGTGAATATGCCAAGGTGTGGGGCAAATTCAACGAAACCCATGCTGACATCTATCAACGTCTACTGGCGCTGGATTTAACCAGCGTGACTCAGGTTGCATCGCTTGAAGCGCTGTGGGCCGTGAGTGCGGTGATTGTTGGTTTGCAAGCTGATTCACCACGCGCATTGGCACAAGCCTTTGTGGCCGCCGCTATGAGCAACCGTGCGCCAAATTCGCCACGTATCGACTTTCCGTTGACCAAGTACGCCGAAGGCGTTGAAAGCAGCTTTGATTGGGCACAAACCTTGGGCACCTTAGTGAGCTTCCGCGTTGCTGGCGACGAAGATGAAGCCAACCTCGCCTTTGCCGTTTATGACTCATTGGCCGATTACCTCGCTAATTGGATCGAGCGTTTAGATGTCAATACTGGTATCAGATGCGTTTATCTTGCCGGTGACGAATTTGCCAACCCAGTGTTGGTGAAACGCCTGAGCTTACGCCTAGGGAAAAACTTCCCGATGGCATCAAGCCAACGCCAAGACCTAGATGGTGCTTTGCTTGCAACCGGAGCGCTTTACCTGCGTCAACGCCGAGGCAAATAATGACCATCGCCACTCCCGCCAGAGCCATCCAAACGGTTGCACGTCGCTACCACATGCAAGGCATTGTGCAGGGAGTGGGATTCCGTCCATGGATTTATCAACTGGCGCTGCGCTGGGAGTTAGTAGGATACGTGCTGAATAACGGTGAGGGCGTGACGGTTTTAGTCCAAGGTTCAGCTACTGCCATCAATTATTTTGATCAATCGCTTTACCAACAACGGCCGCCACTTTCCCGTATTGACGCCATTACACATCAAGACATAGAAGTTGATAGCAGCATCAGCGTTTTTGCTATCAATCAAAGTGAAACATCAGAACACGCAGTAACGATAGTCAGCAGTGACAAAAGCAGCTGTCCAGACTGTCTTGCAGAGATGCGTGACCCACACAATCGCCATTTCGGTTATCCGTTTGTCAATTGCACCCACTGTGGTCCACGCTACACCATCATCAACAAGCTGCCTTACGACCGTAGCAACACCTCAATGGCCGCGTTTGAGATGTGTGCCGAATGCCGAGCAGCGTATGAAAACCCGCTCGATAGACGTTATCACGCACAGCCTGTAAGTTGCCCAGCCTGTGGCCCGCAACTGCGTTATTTGAATACAAAAGGTGAACAGCAAGCTGAGCGCGGTGAAGCGTTTGCGCTGACGGTTGCCGCACTAAAGCGCGGCGAAATCCTCGCAATCAAGGGCTTGGGCGGTTTTCATTTAGTGTGTGATGCTACCTCTGATACAGCGGTGAATCTGTTACGGCAACGCAAACAACGCCCGGCCAAGCCTCTAGCTGTTATGGTGGCCAATCTCGACATGGCACAAGCTTATGCGCAAGGTTCAGCCACTGAATGGCAGCTGCTCACCAGTCAAGAGCGCCCGATTGTATTGCTGGCTAAACGCGATGATGGCACTACTAAGCCGTTGAGTGCTGCAGTGGCCCCTGAGATTGACCGTATTGGTTTGTTTTTGCCTTATACGCCGCTGCATACTTTGTTACTTGACGCACTCGAATTTCCGCTGGTTGCCACCAGTGCCAATCTCTCTGGCGAGCCGATTATCACCGATAGCTCTGATATCATTAGCCAATTGGCCAATGAGCCGTTTGCTGTGGTAGATGGTGTGTTAGATCATAACCGCCCTATTCTCAACGGCTGTGATGATTCTGTGGTGCAGGTCTGTGGGGGTGAAATTCAAGTACTGCGGCTTGCCCGTGGCTACGCCCCCCTGATGTTGCCAAGCAAAAGTCTGTCGGCAACCGAGGCATCACTGTTGGCGGTTGGGCCACAGCAAAAAAACACCTTAGCACTCAATATCGGCAACAACCTTTGTTTAAGCCCGCACATCGGCGATCTATTTAGCATTGGCGCTGAAAGCTATTTCAAGCGCACACTGGCCAGTTTTCAGCGGCTGTATCACATCGAACCGCAGCAGATCGTGCGCGATCTTCATCCACAGTACGCTTCTAGCCAGTGGGCGGAACGGCATGAAGCCCCCAAGTTGTTAGTGCAACACCATTACGCCCATGTGCTGGCGACATTGGCCGCAAACGATTACCAAGGGCAAGTGCTGGGCTTTAGCTTTGACGGCACAGGGCTTGGTGATAACGGCGAGCTGTGGGGTGGCGAGTTACTCTTGGCCGATAACCAGCAATATCAGCGTCTAGCGTCTATTGAGCCATTTGCGCTCATCGGAAATGAATTAGCCATTAAACAACCTTGGCGACTTGCCTATTCGCTGCTGTGTGACCACTTCAATCATGAGCAGTTGCTGCAATTACCGTGTTTTGCCGAACACAAAATTAGCCAGTTAAATAACCTTAAGCGGGTGATGCAAAGTGGTAAAATGCCGCTGACCCATTCCATTGGCCGCTTATTTGATGCGTTAGCTGTGTTACTCGGGCTAATGCAGCACACTTTATACGAAGGCCAAGCTGGAATTTTGGTCGAAACTGCGGCAAGGCGCGCATTAGCAAATGATGTTTTACCTTATCCTTTAACGCTTAGACGCCAAGCTGATAGTCAATTAGCATTAGGTATTTGGCAACCGCGAGCGCTATTTGCTGAGATTGTCGCTGCGCGATTGGCCGGTATTGATGTCGACGCCCTAGCCCTTGGCTTTATTCATGCGCTTGGTCGTGCCGTTGTCGCGGCGGCGATAGATGCGCAACAACAGTTTTCAACCGCATTGCCGGTGGTGCTCACCGGCGGTGTATTTCAGAATCGGTGCCTAACCGAATTCTGTCAGCAACAATTTACTGTTCAAGGCATCTCTTGGTTGCCACAGGGACTGGTGCCCGTAAACGATGGCGGTATTGCCCTTGGACAGCTTTGGTATGGTTTGCATCAACTGCAAACTGAGAAAGGATCGCACTAAACCGTCAAGGCGGTTTCACAGGAAATATCGGAGTAGATATGTGTAAAGATTGCGGATGTTCAATCGCAGGTGGTCATAGCCATCTTCATGCCCACGATCATGCCCATGATCAATTGATGACCAACCCACAGTTAAACGATAAGAAAACCTTGTCGGTTATCCACAAAATTCTCGATAAAAATGACATTGAAGCAGCGCATAACCGTGAGCACTTTGAAGCCCATGGCGTGATGGCATTTAACTTAATGAGTAGCCCAGGAAGCGGTAAAACCACCCTGCTGGAACATCTGACCCAATATACCGCTAAGCGTTACTGCGTTATTGAAGGCGATTTGGAAACCTCACGCGATGCTGACCGCCTTAAAGCCAAAGGCATCAACGCCATCCAAATCCAAACCGGTAGCGCTTGCCACCTTGATGCCTTTATGGTGCACGGTGCTCTGCATCAACAGCCGCTAGACGATATGGACATCTGTTTCGTTGAAAACGTCGGTAACTTAGTGTGCCCTGCCAGTTACGATGTCGGTACGCATAAAAACGTGGTGTTAGTGTCAGTGCCTGAAGGCGAAGACAAAATTGAAAAATACCCAGTGATGTTCCGCAAAGCCGACGTGGTGTTTATCACCAAATGTGACCTGCTGCCTTACTTTGACTTCGACCCAGAAGTGGCCAAAGCCGCCGTATTAAAACTCAACCCCAATGCTCAGGTGTTCAACGTCTCTATCAAAGACGCTGACAGCATGAAAGCTGTTGCCGATTGGTTTGAAACCGAACTTGCTGGGTTTTCGACCGTGCAAAACAACACCGAGGAGACCGCCTAATGTGTCTCTCTATTCCATCACAAGTTGTTGAAATTCATGACGATGGCAATGTCACCGTTGATACCATGGGCGTAAAGCGTACCGTGAGTTGCCACCTGCTTGATGAACCATTAGCCATCGGCGATTACGTACTGATCCACATCGGTTTTGTGATGAATAAAATCGACAAAGCGGCCGCACTCGACAGCCTTGAGCTGTACAAAGAGATCGTTGAAAAGTTGGAGGCTGAGGAGAATGCCTGAGCTGCAACTCAAACAGCTTTATGATGGTTTTCGCGATCCAGAAACCATCAATGAGCTGGCGCGGCAGATTAAACAGTGGGCCAGCCAACTGACCGAACCCGTGTACATGATGGAAGTGTGTGGCGGTCATACCCATACGATTATGAAGTACGGCTTGCCGCAGCTATTGCCAGACAATATCCACTTTATTCATGGCCCGGGTTGTCCTGTGTGCATTATGCCGAAAGAGCGCATCGACCAAGCCGCCGCACTCGCCAGCATCGACGATGTGATTTTGGTGACCTTAGGTGACATGATACGCGTGCCTGGTTCACAAGGTTCATTGGCACAATTTCGCGCCAAAGGGTGTGATATACGCCCGGTCTACCAACCATTAGACGCGCTGAAAATTGCGCAAGAGAACCCGACAAAAACCGTCATATTTTTTGCCATCGGCTTTGAAACCTCGACCCCAATGACCGCCGTTCTGCTAGAACAAGCGGAAAAATTAGGGCTCGAAAACCTGCTGTTTCATATTAACCACGTGTTAGTGCCACCGGCGATTGATGCGGTGATGGCCGACCAAGAGACCAAGGTGAATGCCTTTATCGGCCCGTCACATGTGAGTGTGATTACGGGCAGTAAGATCTATCAACCAACCGTCGACAAATACCACACGCCTGTGGTGATTTCTGGCTTTGAACCGGTTGACGTGATGCAATCGATTCTGGCGATCGTGAAGCAAAAAGTAGAAGGTCGCGCCGAGTTAGAAAACCAATATCAGCGTGCGGTAACCGAACAAGGCAACCTCGTTGCACAGCAAAAAGTCGACAAATTCTTTGAAGTCCGAGACAGCTTCCGTTGGCGCGGTTTGGGTCCAATTCCGAGTTCTGCTTTGAAACTACTCAGTGAGTTTGCCCATCGCGATGCAGAAATCCGTTTTGCTGCTCGGTTACCTGTAAAAGAAATTGACGATCATAAAGCCTGCCAATGTGGCGATATTCTGCGCGGTAAAGCCAATCCCAAAGACTGTAAAGTGTTTGGTCGCGGTTGCACCCCGCAAACACCATTAGGCAGCTGCATGGTCAGCTCAGAAGGCGCCTGTAACGCCTATTATCGCTATGCCGGAGTGGAGTAACAAATCATGGCGAAACCTACTCAAATTCAATTAAGCCATGGTGGCGGTGGCCGCGAAATGGCAGAGCTCATTGGTAAAATCTTCTTTGATGCCTTTGATAACCCAATCCTGCGCCGTGAAGAAGACGCTGCTGCGTTAAACCTCAGTGGTCAAACGGCGTTTACCACCGACTCATTTACCGTTGCGCCGCTGTTTTTCCAAGGTGGCGACATTGGTAAGTTAGCCATCGCTGGCACAGTCAATGATCTCGCGATGATGGGCGCCGAGCCACAATACTTGAGCTGTGGCTTTATCATCGAAGAAGGCTTTGAAATTGATAAGCTCAAAACCATCGTAAGCAGCATGGCAAAAGAGCTGGAAAAATCTGGCGCCCATATCGTTTGCGGCGACACCAAAGTGGTACCCAAAGGCTGTGCTGATGGTTTGTTCATCAACACCACTGGTGTTGGTCGTATCGTTCGCCCGGGCATTTCCGTAAGAGCGATTCAGCCCGGCGACGCGGTGATCCTGTCTCGCGATATTGGTCGCCACGGCGCGGCGATCCTTACTGCCCGTGAAGGCTTGGAGCTTGAATCAGAGCTAACCTCGGACTGTGCAACTCTATGGCCTGTAGTGCAGCAACTACTGGCTGCAAATATCGATATTCACGCCATGCGCGATGCCACACGGGGCGGTATTGCTGCCGTACTGAACGAGTGGACCAAAGCTGCGAACGTTGGCATCGATGTTGAAGAAAAGCTAATCCCTGTCTGTGATGAAGTTCGCGGTGTTTGCGAGCTTTATGGGTTTGAACCTTGGGATCTCGCCAACGAAGGCACCTTCGTCATCGCTTTACCAAAACAAGCCGCAGAAGCCGCGGTGGAAATCATGCAACGCCACGGCGGTTGTGATAGTGCGGCGATCATCGGCACTGTTAGCGATGAACATGCAGGCAAAGTGGTATTGCATTCGCCATGGGGCAGTAAACGTTACCTTGAATTACCGCAAGGTGAGCTGCTACCGAGGATCTGTTAATGCACGAGTTTTCGATTGTCAGTGCGCTGATTAATCAATGTGAAGAGTTAGCCGCTGAACACAAAGCCACCGGCATTGCCCGCGTTGCTGTAAAAATCGGCGCTTTAAGCGGTGTTGAACCGCAACTAGTGAAAACGGCGTTTGATACCTTTCGTGAAGACGGCATCTGCCGCGGCGCGGAGTTAGAGATGGACATTGCACCGCTTGAACTCGACTGCCAAGCGTGTGGCACGATTACAAAACCCGATGAAGTTGCGTACATCTGCCCAAACTGCCAGAGCCACGATGTAAAAGTCAGTGGCGGTGAAGAGATGCTATTGATGCAACTTGAACTGATGTTCGATTAGTTCCATTCTGCATCCCTCAAATTTCAATTCAGACACACCTTTGATGGTGTGTCTTTCTTTGCCATGTTTAGCAGTAAAATAAGCCTAAAAACTTAGGATTAACCCGCAAAACACGTATCGGTTGACTATAGTGTTAACAAGGTTGCGCCATTGGCGAAGCAGGTCACGGCGTTGATATGCTTGAGGGGTTAACCATGTTAGCAAAAGGACTTACCAAACTGAGTCAATTGCCACCTGCACTGGGCGCGGTGGTTGCCGCAGTGCCCGTTATTCCAATCCTTATCTATCTCATCATCCAGCAGCAATGGCTGTTGATGCTGCTGTTATTGGTCAATTACCTATTCACCACCTTGGTGTTAACCAATTATAAAGCCATTGTCGTTAATGCCCGCACCGCAGCACTCGAATTAGCCCAAGGCGATCTCCGAGCCAGAATCAGCCAACAGAGCGAACTCGGCGGGGCGCTATTTCGCGCCATTAACCGTATTGGCGAGGACGTGTCCCGCACAGTGCATTTTCTCGGTAAAACCAGTCGTCATATGTTAAAAGTCGCCGATACAGTGCAGCAAGATTCCGAAACCTCAAAACTCGGCGCAATTAAACAAAAACAAGATGTGAGTCATTCGCAGGACTTAGTCGCGCAACTGCTGGAGATCAGCGCCCAAGTGTCGCAGCATTGTGACCAATCCTATCAACAAGCATCCAACGCCTGCGCCCAAGCCAGTAGCGGTATTCAAGTGATGCATACCCTGGAAGAGACCTTAGATTCAGTACGCAGCCAATATGCCCGCTCCAGCGAGCACTTTGCTGAACTCGATCGCGAAAGCGCCCAAATCGGGGCGGTGATTGACACCATCACCAGTATTGCCGAACAAACGAATCTGTTGGCACTCAACGCTGCGATTGAATCGGCTCGAGCAGGCGAGCACGGCCGAGGCTTTGCAGTGGTAGCTGACGAAGTGCGTAAACTCGCCACCAAAACCCAAGAAGCGACCCAAGATATCGACAGCAAGATTTCGAACCTCCAAACCCAAATCAACGCCGTGGTCGAAGCCATGGAGCGCAACAAAGCGCGTATCGATAATGCCTACAGTGCTGCAAATAAAGCAGAAACCAGTTTTGGTGAGCTTAATCAACAGATCAGTGACCTCGACCAACTCAGTAAAAATATTGCCCAGCTTTCTACCCAGCAGCTGGCCGAAACTAACAAACTTAGCAACTATCTGGTTGAAATTGAGCAAGAATCCAATAATAACGTGACAGCAACGGAAGATACCTTACTCGCCAGTATTACCGTGCGTAATATGGCCGGAGAGATTGAATCGCTGCTGCACCGCTTCAAAGTGGATACAGCGCAGATTGAGCAAGAAGATAAACGCCGTGAAAAACTGATGGAATGGAATCCTGGCTTAGATCTGGGCTTATTAGAAATCAACCGTCAGCACCAAACGCTGGTGAATTTGGTGAACGAACTCTATTACTTGCTGCAGCATAACTATGGAGCGGCCTCGATCAAACGGGTCGTACAAGGGTTAATCGATTACACCGCCAACCACTTCAAGTACGAAGAAACCTTGTTTGAGTTGTTCGACTATCGCCACCAACAAGAACACAGCAATATTCATCGGCGCTTGGTGGGGCAAGTGTTGGATTTTCAACGTCGCGTGGAAGCCGGCGAAAATATTGGTGACGAACTGATGAGCTTTTTAAAAAGTTGGTTGATTAATCATATTCAAAAAGAAGATCGTGCCTATTGTGAACACTTTAAATCACGCGGCATGGAATAGCATTATGGCTGCCATTGCACGTAGCAAACGCTGGCAGGATAAAACTGCGCTAAAAAATTGAGCCAATAGCCTTGATGATCGGCCAAGGTATCGCCGGGGCCTTTCACTTCAATAAACTGCGGCGCACCGTCAGATTCAAACAAAATGATATCCGGTTGACCACTGCGGTAATGGGCAGGGTCTTGTAACAAGCGTTGGCACACCGCACAGATAAACCTCGCACTAAAATTGCTGAGCGCTTGCGCCAATACATCTTCGGTTAACACACGCCAATTGACCCAGTCATTAGTTAGCCCTTGCTTTTCAGTAAAATGCTGCTTAATAATGCCAAAGTCACCCGTGGCTAAAGCGGCAAAACGTTGCTCAATCAAGGTTTGGCGCTCTTCAGCAAAACTGGGCTGGTACATATCCCGTGGCGCCCGCTGATAGGGGTTATCAAAAGCGCCAATCACTGGTGCAAAAATGATGTCCCAAAATGCCAAGCCAAAAATGCCACACAATAAGCTATTTTCGCAGAAATAAGCACAAGCGCCCTGCCCACTCAAATACTGCACTAGCTGCTGCTCGACCGAAACACCTGCTACATAGGGCAAACTAAGCTCCATCTTAGATGGCGGCTGATATTGGACAGCTTGCACGCTTAACGATGTTAATTCTTCAGCACACGTTTGCTTGGCCACACGCTTACAGATGCGCTGAACCGACAGGCGTAAAGTTTCATTTGGTGCAGCATGCCATAACTGAGGCAGTAGTGTCGCAGCCGCTGCAACATTAGTTTTTTCATAGACGCGGCTCAATCGTTCTTGCGCTGCCCAACTGTCACATTGCAGGTAACACTGTTGCGCTAATGCCAGCGCTTTTGCGCGCTCCGCTTGACGGCCTATGACAAACAGCATTCGCTGCCGGCGCCGCTCAAGAATTCTATTGTTTTGGGTCGCAGGCAGCTTGGCTAACACATCCTCGCAATTTAGTGGCTGCTTACGCTCAATTGCATCATGCCACGCCTTGCTAAGCTCGCTTAAGCGTAACGCCGCCTCAATGTCTGCCGCCGTTTGATAAGGCCGATCAGCAGGCCGGATTTGATACTGTTCAAACGGCTGCATGCCAATATCACTCAGCACAAACTGACTTAGATCTTGATAATTGTTACCAAAGTAAAGCAGCAACAACAGTTCAAGCAGAGACTGACATTGCAACGATAACCACTGCAGGCCAAGCAGCTCTGAAAAGCGCAGCGCTACGTCGTCAATATTGGTGAGTTCGCCTAACGCCATCAGTAATTGCGCTTTGGTGCTGGCATTGATCCCGACGGTTGCGGCAACGGGTTTTAACTCTGCCAAGGTAAGTAATGAAAACAACTGGTCGGCAGCAGGCGGTGTATCGCTCACCAAGCCACTGAAAATCAGCTCATTCGCGGCGTTATCAAGCTCCGAGATTTCAATGTAATGCAGTTTTTCACGGCGAAAATATAAGCCTTTGCGCGACAGTAAGCGCACCAATAACATGCGCGCGTCACGCGAAAGTTGTTGATATTGATTCAGTGCCGCAAGCGGCTCAGCTGGCAGGATATCGAGATAACGCGCCGCCGCATTGATAAGCCGCTCGAAATTATGCAGGTAATAATCAGCGGCCAAAATGACCGCAGAGGGTGCTGTCATTAGCTACGATAAAGGGTTTGGATCAGATGAAAACCGAAGCGGGTTTTTACTGGCCCGTGAATTTCCAACACCGCCTTTTTGAACACCACATCATCAAACGCTTTGACCATTTGCCCGGGGGCAAATTCACCTAAATCACCGCCGCGTTTCTTTGACGGGCATTGTGAATAGCGTTTGGCTAAAAGGCCAAAATCTTCGCCCTTTGCCAACAGCTGTTTGATTTTTTCCGCTTCTTCACGGGTTTTCACTAATATGTGTCGAGCACTCGCACGCGCCATCATGACCTCTTTAGAACTGTGCGTTCACCAATTAGACTGGAGTTTAGCATAGCCAATAAGCCAACCGAACTAGGATTGAGATCCTTGCTGCTTCACTTTTATAATCAAGCCTCAATTTACTTAGAGCAGTAACTATGTGGCAGCAACAGTTAATCCAATTAGGTGCACGACAACGCGGGTTTCATTTAATTAGCGATGAGATTGAATCAGCATTGGCATCAATGACTAAATTATCGATTGGGCTCTTACATCTTCAGCTGCAACATACCTCGGCGTCACTGACCTTAAATGAAAACGCCGATCCCACCGTACGGCAAGACTTTGAGAGCTGGTTTAACCATGCGGTAAGTGAAGACACTCGCTATTTTCGCCACACCTATGAAGGTGCCGATGATATGCCAGCACATATTAAATCGAGCTTGCTGGGCACCAGTTTAATGTTGCCCATTCGCAATGGCCGCCTTGCACTCGGCACTTGGCAAGGGATCTATCTAGGTGAGCACCGCGATCATGGTGGCAGTCGCAAAGTGCTTTTGACCTTACAAGGCGAATAACAGCGCCTTACAACCGTGCTGTTGTTCGCGCAATAGAGCCAGTAATTACGCCAGCAACCGTTGATAGCCTTGCAACAGCAGCAAAGCCGCAAATACTAACAGCACTACACCACTGAACTTTAAAATCAGCCATTGCCGTCGAATGAGTTGCTGACGAAATCGATTGATGTTCAGTGCCCAGCCGAGAAAACCAAACCAAGCTAATGCCAATAAGAAGAATAACCCGATCAATGCCAGCTTAAAGCCCAGTGGGCTTTGATGAGGTAACATGCCGGCAATCACGCTAAAGAAATAGACATAAGCCTTTGGGTTCAATGCATTGGTAGCAAATCCCGTCCACCAGCCGTTTTTTAAATTCAGTTGGCTTACGCTCGCCGCCGTGGGGGCGCTGGTATCGATTGGCGCGCGCAAACAGCTAATACCTAAATAACCTAACCAAGATGCCGCCAGCCACGGCAACACCAACATCAAACTCGGCAGATACAGTTGCAGCACATCCGCAGCAAACGTGACTGTGAGCGTGTGCAGCATAATGGCGCTCGATAATCCCAACGCCAAAGCGAAAGCATATTTGCGGCCACCACTCACCGCAGCGCGCAGCATTAGCGCAAAATCAGGCCCTGGCGCGACTAACGCTGCCACATGCACTAACCCAAATGTAATCAGTAACGAAATCCACGACATAGCGATGCTAGTACTCTTCTAAAAAAGTTGATAAGGCCACAATATAAGTGTTCAGCACAGAGGTATTGTAAAAAATTGCCGCTGGCGGATCTGCCGTTGGTATTCTGCAGGCGTAAGACTATAGCGGCGCTTAAACGCATGTGTCAGGTGGCTTTGATCATAAAAGCCTGCGGCGCTGGCCACCTCGGCTAACGGCAGATCGGTTTTGATCAGCTGCCGCGCGACATCAACCCGTAATGCCAATAAATAGGCGTGAGGCGTGATACCAAACTCACGCCGAAATTGGCGTAAAAACTGATGTTCGCTTAAGTCAAATAGCTTGGATAAATCCGCCAAACGATGACTATGGCCGATATCCGCCAGCAGATAGTCTTTCAATTGCGCCAATGTACCTTTGTTCAGTTTCGTTAACGCAGCTACGTTGGTTTGCTCAGCATAACGACTGACTAAAGTGGACAATACTGCAATAAGCTGCGTATCCAGCGCCAATGCCGATGTTTGCCCCTGAAGGCTGTAATGCAACGACAACAGTTGCTGGTAAAGCTGCGGGTCGTTAACTTCCGGCCCTTGCAAAAAGGTTTCTTGCGGTTTTCTACCCATGGTTTGGGCAAATGCGTTGAGAGTGGCACTGGGAATTCGTAGCAACTGGACTTGGTAGTCATCATCGTTTGCGCCATGACCATCATGTACTTCGTCGGGGTTGATAATCGACAGTCGTTGCGGCGCAAGTAAATAACCTTGACCTTTGTGCATAAAGCGCTGTACGCCCATATCAACCACGCCGATATGGACATCATCATGCACATGCTTATCAAAACGAAAGCCTTGATACTTGGCCTGCACCAGCTCGATGCCGGGCAGCGTATCTAGTAAACGATGCTGAATGTGACAAGTTGCGGCTGGCAATAACAATGCTCTTTTGGCGAAATTAAGCCAACACTATACACACAACCGCAACCCGAAGGCTTGTAAAAAATTGTCGTCCGCGATTATTCGGCAATGCGCTTAATCTTGGCCCAGTAAAAACCATCAAACCCCGTTTCGGATGGCCACACTGTACTGTCTTCAATCAACTCAAACTGCGGTTTTTCAGTCACAAAGCGTTGTACTTGGGCACGATTTTCACTGGGCATAATTGAACAAGTCGCGTACACCAAAATACCATCAACTTTGAGCATACGACTGTAGCTACCTAAAATATGTGCTTGCAGTTCGGCCAACACTGGCAAGCGCGATTCTGTATCGCCCCACTTGGTATCTGGATGGCGCTTTAATACACCCAGCCCAGAGCACGGTACGTCAAGCAAGACTCTGTCAGCCGACATGGCAATACGTTTAATCGTCTTACTTGAGGTGATTAAGCGGGTTTCAATATTGTGTGCCCCTGCTCGTTTGGCGCGTTTTTTCAGATTATCGAGCTTCCACTGCTCAACATCCATCGCTAACAAACGCCCTTTGCCCTGCATCATTGCGGCAATCGCGAGGGTTTTGCCACCATTACCGGCACAGGCGTCAATCACCCGCATACCGGGTTTAACATCGAGCACTTCAGCCACCATTTGCGAACCTGCGTCTTGCTGCTCAAACCAGCCGTCGTTGTAGCTTTCAGTGCGAAATAGTGAGGCGTTATTAGTGATTTCAAGGGCTGTTGCTACATTGACAACCGCTTGAGAACTGATGCCCTCATTTGCCAAGCGTGAAGCGAGTTTATCGGTGGTGGTTTTTAACAGATTGGCGCGCACATAGCGTTTCGGCTCAGCAGCAAGCGCCGCACGTTCGGCCGGCCAGCGCTCCGCTAATTGTTGTTGCCCTAGGATATCCAACCATTCCGGACAACCATCAACCAGCGCCGGGTACTGCTGCAGCTGAGCGACCCGCTCATTGAGTTGGGAATCTGAGAGTTGAATTCTAATAGCTGGTGAGCGCAGTTGATGCAGCTGAAAATATACCGCAACCAGAGATTGTAGCTGCGCGGGTGCGATAGGTAAGTTCACCTCAGCCACTGCTGCGTAATAATTCAATTTGCGCAGCAGCGCTCCAGCATGGCTGCTTATCAAGGCTTGGTCGCTACTAGCGAGCCGTTTACCAGCAAAGACTTTGGAGTAGGCACGATCCAGTGTTGCCCCATCGATTAATACCTGTTCGGCGACGGCGATAATCAACTCTGCTTGCTCTACTGACAACATGGCGCCTGACATTTTCTTCCCCTACTGACAAAATCGCCGGCGATCATAGGGATTTGCCGCGCGCTTAGCAACTCTTGAGCAGCCCAGCAGTCACATATGCTGCCCACAAAAAAGCGGCTTTACGCCGCTTTCATACCGTCTGAGATACTGACGTTCGAGCTTAAATACCGAGTTCGTCAAACAAGCTATCGTCAATATCAGTTTCTGCTTGTTTAACAACTTTGCCTTTAGCAGCAGATGATTTGCTGTGGGCAGCAATGAGTGTGTCTGGGTCAACATCCTCTTCAGCTTCAAAAGAGGCCAGGCTAATAAACTGAGTATTATCCATGGCGAACTCGAGATAGAACACATGGTTGGCTTCGGTGCGGAATGACACTCGACGCACAATCGGATCATCAAGATTTGCATCAATCGAAAGACGTAACTCTTTATTAATTGTCAGCATTTTTGGCTGACTTTGATTAATAGAAGTCTGCAGGTCTTTGGAAATTCGGGTGATAAAATCGCCAAGAATTTGGTTCATCAATTCGCCCATCACGTTTCCGACTTCATCAGAAGTATGGCTGAACGCTAACTCTTCTTCGGGCATTCCCATTTGCAACATGTAACGGCGGTATATTTCAATCGCTGCAGGTGAAGAGAAATTGATTACCACCAAACCTGAAAAACCACCATCAAAAATCGAAAAACAGCCCAAATCCGGTCTTAAATGTGTTTGGCTAATACGCTGAACCATGCCTGCATGGCCAACATTGCTCGCGGTTGTACTCGAAAGTACCCGAGAAACTGAATTGCACAGTTTCAACAAAATGTCGTCGGAAGTAAGTATGTTTGAAGTCATTTGATCTGGTTGATTCATAAAGTGGCCGTAGATTAATAATTGTCTTGTAATGGAAATCTTGCAATGTTTATTGCGTCATCATGCCGCGATAAGCAAAATTCTTACAAGTAAACAATGCCGTTTATGACGACGTCAGTTCAAAATCCAACCAAATTCGGTGAGGTAATTCCCAATTCATTACAAATGACGAGATTAATTCGGCACAAAGTGAAATACTAATGTGGGTGATTTCAGTAAGTCTAACCGTAAGGGAACGATGACATGGCATTACTGCGACAACTAACCATACTGCAACGTCTAATACTGATGTTAGTTATGGCCGCGATAGGCACTTTTTGTTTTGCTGGCTTTTCAATTAATGAGCAGTATAACAATCTGGTTGAACAAAAAGCCTTCCAAAATAAAGCGCTAATTGAAACTGTCTTATCCTTCAGCACCACTCAAACCCGCGTTTTACAATCGCTGCAACTGTCAAATGATCAGCAACGACAGTCAATCATTGCCAGCATCAACGGCATGGCATATGACAACGCCAACCATTTTATGCTGGTAGACAGCGACGGCACCATTTTAGGCAATGGCAACAATAGCAGTTTAGTCGGCAAAAACGTGGCATCGCTGAGTAACAATGATGGCAAAACGCCGTTTCAAGCCTTGGTCAACCAAGCCAGAAATCAGCAACGCGCTACTGCTGAGTTTATTTGGCAACATCCTGCCCGACATCAAGATGAAAACATGCAAGCGTTAGCAGTGCATGATGACAACATGGGCTGGGTTGTGGTGACGGGTGCTTATGCCAGTGATATCAACCAGATCATGAAAACGGTTATTTGGCATTACATGATTATCATGATGCTCATTGCAGTGCCGATTTTCGTTTTCTTCCTGCTGTTAAATCAATCCATTAATACGCCGCTCAAAGCCGCAATTGATGCAATGAATAACATTGCCAACGGCGATGGCGATTTGCGCAAACGGCTTGATACCGGCGGGAAGGACGAAGTATCTGCGTTAGCCACTGCGTTCAATCAATTTGTAGCTAAAATTGGCGCAGCGTTAGATCAAATGAAGCCGATGGGCATGAGCTTGAATCAAGATTCAAAGCAGTTACTCAACGCAGTGACGGAATCTAACCGCAGCGCTGAGCATGTGCACCGTGAAACAGCCAGTGTGGCAACTGCAGTAAATCAGATGCTGGCAACCACCCGTGATATGGCGAGCAATACCCAACAAGCTGCTGACACGGCAACGAGCGTAAAACAGCAAGCGCTTACCGGTAAGCAAACCGTCGAACAAACCTTAGTTCGTTGCGAAACTTTGGCAAAAGAACTGGCGCTTGCGGCCAAACAAACTCAGTCGCTCGGCCATTCATCCGAGCAGATTGGCAGTATTTTGGATGTGATCCGCACCATTGCCGAACAAACCAATCTATTAGCCTTAAATGCGGCAATTGAGGCAGCCCGCGCTGGTGAGCACGGACGAGGTTTTGCAGTCGTTGCCGATGAAGTGAGAGCACTTGCAACCCGCACCCAACACTCCACTAATGAAATTCAGCAGATTGTTACAGATATTCAAACCGGCGTGAGTGAAGTGATGCGCAGTAACCAAGTGACGCAAGCGGAATCACAAGAACTGCAACAGCAAGCCGGATTGGCCGATGATGCAATGCAGCAAATTTTGAAACATATCGCCGACATCACCGATATGAACCACCAATTGGCCAGTGCCACCGAAGAACAAAGTTTGGTCACTGAAGAGATCAATCGTAATGTCAATAATATCTCTGAACTGACAGAAGTTTCGGTCAAAGCTAATGAAAGTACCGGCAATGCCGCCAGTGATTTGGATAAGATCAGCAAGCAGATGTCCGCGGCCCTCACCCAATTCAAAACCTAATCGTTTGAGCAAAACGTTAAAGGCGAACTCATGTTCGCCTTTTTCTTGGAAAAAGACGCTATTCAGCAGCAGTAAATGCTGTATTAGCACTAAAATTGTGGTCTTTGCGCTAGTTATGGCGGTGCCAAGATTGAATATAACGCGCTTCTGATGCATGCTAATCGGTCATCAGTGCTGAATATCTGTCGTTAATGGCATCTGAATGTTGGCTGGAGTATTCTGTATTATGTATGAAAAAACCGTCACCATTGTTGCACAGCATGGGATCCATACTCGCCCAGCCGCTGTTTTGGTGAAAGAAGCAAAGCAGTTTGATTGTGATGTCATGGTTGAGTGCCAAGGCAAGCAGGCCAGTGCTAAGAGTCTGTTCAAACTGCAAACATTAGGCCTCTATAAAGGCGTAGAAGTTCGCGTATTTGCTGATGGTGATTCCGCTGAAACGGCTGTTGATACCATTGCACAACTATTGGAAACGCTGAGCTAAGGAGTAGCGATGGAGGTTAAAGGTATTGCGGTGTCGACCGGGATCGCAGAAGGTAATACCGTTCTGTTCGAACCGTTTGATAACAGTTTAGATTATCGCCTTCTCCCCCTTTACCTCATTCCCAGCGAGCAACGTAAAGCCTCCGATGCGATTCAGCAGCACTGCGACCAACTTGAACAATCGTTAGGCCAGCTCGATGTTAACAGCGATAACTATGCGCTCATCGAAGCGGATCTACTGCTGCTGCAAGACCCTGAACTCACAGGGCAAATACTCGGGTTTATTCGTGACCTGCAACTTTCGGCAACGGCTGCAGTTGAACGGGTATTTTTACACCATGCCAGTGAATTAGCCGCATTAGATGATCCATTAATGGCGCAACGCGCAGATGACGTTGAAAGCCTATGCCGAAGAATCATCAGTGTGATTAACGGCGCTGGTGGTAAGCTCCTCGGTAACTTGCCAGCCGATTCTATTTTATTGGCTGAGGATTTAACACCGTCCGAGTTCGCTCAACTGCCATTAGACCGTATAAAAGGGATTGTGTTAAAAACCGGCGGGTTAACCAGCCATACCGCAATTCTTGCGCGCGCTGCTGGTATTCCAGCGCTATTGTCTTGTAGCTTTGAATTCAATCAAATTGCCGAAGGAATTCCCGTTGTTATTGATGCCTACAGTGGTCAACTCTATATTGCACCTGATGCAGCGACTTATGCGGAGTTGATGGCAAAAAAACAGCAAGATGATCACCGTCGCCATGCGCTATCGAAATACCGAGATTTTGCCTGTGAAACCCGAGACCATCACCGTATTCAACTGATGGCCAACATTACTTCCATCAACGATGTCGCCCGCCTGACGCAAACCGGCATTGATGGTATCGGCCTGTTTCGAACCGAATTTTTGTTAATGGATGCAACCCGAGTGCCCGATGAAAAGGCGCAATTTACTCAGTATTACGAAGCACTGCATCTGCTTAAAGGCAAAACCATCACCATCCGCACTCTCGATATTGGTGCAGACAAAGAATTTGCCTGTCTGCCCCATGGCACTCACGAAGATAATCCAGCGCTCGGTATGCGCGGAGTGCGTTACTCTTTGCAACATAAAGGATTATTGCGTTCACAGTTACGCGCAGTGTTGCGGGTAGCGGAATTTGGTAAAGTGCGACTGATGTTTCCAATGGTGACTCAACCAGAAGAGCTGGATGAATTATTAACAGAATTGATCTTATGTAAACAGCAATTGCAGCTTGAGGGCAAAAAGTTTGGTGAACTTCAGTTGGGTATTGTCGTCGAAACACCAGCAGCTGTGCTTAACTTACCGAGCATGCTCGGCAAACTTGATTTTATTAGTATCGGTAGCAATGATTTAGCGCAGTACACCTTGGCCGCAGATCGCACCAACCTTGGGCTTGCAGCTAATTATCCGGCATTTTGCCCTGCAGTATTGCAGTTGATAAATATGACAATTCAGGCCGCCAAACATGCCGGGGTAAGTTGTTCTCTCTGTGGTGAAATGGCCAGTGACCGACGGATTGCACCGATCCTCGTGGGGATGGGACTTGATGAGTTAAGCATTAACCCCGCCGCCGTACCCGAGGTAAAAGCATTATTGTGTGAAGGTAACTATCAAGAATTTTGTGATCTAGCTAGACAAGCGCTGGCGTGTTCAAGAATAAATGAGCTCGAATCCTTGCTTGTGAGTTGTAAGTTACCAAGTTAATTCAGTATGCTAACAATGAACACAACAAATAAGTCACACAATTAGTTAGTCTTCGAAATTTAATTACACAAGGACATTATTTCAATGGGACTTCTTAGCCGAATTCGGCGCCTGGTATCAGGTCAACCCAATATTGAAGGTGGCATTAAAGTTTATGCGCCGATTTCGGGTGAAATCGTGCCGATTGAAAAAGTACCCGATGTGGTATTTGCAGAAAAAATTGTGGGCGACGGCATAGCTATCAATCCTAAAGGTTGCTACATGCTCGCACCTATTGATGGCACGATTGGAAAAATTTTTGAAACAAATCATGCCTTTAGTATCGAATCGCCGCATGGTTTAGAGCTGTTCGTGCATTTTGGTGTAGGCACTATCGAGCTCAGAGGCAAAGGTTTTAAACGCTTAGCCCAAGAAGGCCAGCAAGTAAAAGCAGGCGATCATATTCTCGAGTTTGACTTAGCGTTCTTGCAAGACCAAGTGAGCAGTTTATTGACCCCAGTTGTGTTGGCCAATATGGAAGATGTGCGCAATTTGGAAAAACGCCAAGGCACTGTCGAAGCAGGCAAAGACGTTATCTTCGTTGTCGACGTGTAACAACACACATTGGTGAACTAGATCACCTTTGTTATACTGCGTTAATCATTTTGACAGCAGCAGATTTTCCATGTCTTCAACGCTCTACGGCCTCTCTCCTAAGGTTTGTGATACAGTTAAGAAAGCCGTCAATTGGCTCGATAGCCAACAGATCACCTACCAATTTTATGATTACCGCGCGCAAGGTTTGTCTGCCGAACAACTCGATTCATGGCTGGCACTCACCGACTGGGAAGCGTTGTTTAATAAGCGCTCAACCAGCTATCGCGAACTTAGTGACCAACAAAAAAACAGCCTCGACGCCCAAAGTGCGCGCCAATTGATGTTAGCTAATCCGACCCTCATCAAGCGGCCGGTACTGACCGACGGCAGCCGAATTCTGATTGGCTTTAAAGAAGCCGCTTACAAGGAGTGGTTTTGCAAATGACCAATGATGTATTAGACCTTGCTATTGACCTGATTAGTCGTCCATCGGTTACACCGCTTGACGAAGGTTGCCAAGCGCTGATGGCCAGTCGCTTAGCACCGCTCGGGTTTAATTGTGAATCAATGGTGTTTGAAGACACAACCAATATGTGGGCCCGCAAAGGCACAGAAAGCCCAGTATTTTGCTTTGCAGGGCACACCGACGTAGTACCAACCGGCGATCTCAACCGCTGGCATACCCCTCCGTTTACCCCGACGGTGATTGATGGTTATCTGCACGGTCGCGGCGCAGCTGATATGAAAGGCTCGTTGGCAGCGATGGTCGTTGCGGTTGAGCGGTTTGTTGCCCAGCATCCCAATCATAAAGGCTCCATTGCATTTTTGATCACCAGTGATGAAGAAGGACCGTTTATCAATGGTACGCCGCGCGTAGTCGATACCTTAGAGGCTCGCAACGAAAAAATGACTTGGGCGTTGGTGGGTGAACCCTCTAGCACCCATAAACTGGGTGATATCGTCAAAAATGGCCGTCGCGGCAGTTTGACCGGCAACCTCACCGTGAAAGGGATTCAAGGCCATGTGGCTTACCCGCATCTGGCAGAAAACCCAATCCATAAGGCCGCACCTGCGCTTGCTGAACTTGCAGCTACGACGTGGGATAATGGCAATGCGTTTTTCCCACCGACCAGTTTTCAAATCGCCAATATCAATGGCGGTACCGGCGCATCCAATGTGATTCCCGGTGAACTGCAAGTGATGTTTAACTTCCGTTATTCAACCGAAGTTACCGCGGAACTGTTGATTAGCAAAGTGGAGCATATTTTAGATACCCACGGGTTAGATTATGAGATTAATTGGGTATTCAACGGCTTACCGTTTTTAACGGGCGAAGGTCTTTTATTAGATGCAACCCGTGAAGCGATTTTTGAAACAACCGGGGTAAACACCGATGCACAAACCTCAGGGGGTACGTCTGATGGGCGCTTTATTGCCCCGACCGGTGCGCAAGTGATTGAACTTGGTCCCGTCAATGCAACAATCCATAAGGTCAACGAATGTGTGTCTGTGGCCGATCTTGAGCTATTGGCACAGTGCTATCAGCGTATTCTGGAAAAATTGTTGTGCTAATGGCTCAATTTTCGGTGCTAGAGCAACAACTATTGGGACTTGATGAGCCCGCCATGTCGGCCTTTACCGATGACGATGGTAAAGTGTTACTACTTGAGCCGCAAACCCTTGCGGCTTTTGTTCGCATGAAGTCCGCTGCGGCTCAAGATGGTATTCAACTGAATATCTGCTCCGCCTTTCGTGCATTTGAGCATCAATGCCGCATCTGGAACAACAAGGCGACAGGTAAGCGGCCATTGCTGAATGCAGATTCATTGCCAGTTGATGTAAACACGCTCAGTGACGAGAACTTGTTAAACACCCTTCTGCTGTGGTCAGCAATTCCTGGAATGTCCCGTCATCATTGGGGTACCGATCTTGACCTATTTGATGGCAGTGCCATTGGTCGCCAACAATTGCAGTTGCTTAACAGCGAATATCAGCCCAACGGCCCATGCCATCAAAGCTATTTATGGCTCGAAGAAAATGCCGCAACATTTGGCTTTTATCGCCCATTTCGACAAGGGTTGAGCGGCACAACCGAGGAACTTTGGCATTTTAGCTATTTTCCTGTAGCTAATCGCCTACAACAACAGTACTCGTCACCGGCCTTAGCTAAGTTACTGAGCAGCAGTGAGATTGCTTTAAAAGATACAGTGGTGTCTCAGCTAAACTTTCTAGTTCAACGCTATGTACATACAGTCGCGCCCTCACCTACCATTGTCACAACAGATGCTTGATAAATAGAGGCAATTAGCCTCTTAATAGATCACATCCCCCCGCAAAGGTTGTACCAGACACAGAACAGCGTCTGGTATCATCGCCAAAGATTGGGCAATCGCGCCCTGTAGTAAAGGCTTAAAGGACATGAGACTGCTAAAACAACTGTTTGATAATAATCGTCGTTGGGCCGAACGGATTCGCAGCGAAAACCCAGAATTTTTTGGCACGTTAGCCAAACAACAAAATCCAGAATACCTGTGGATTGGTTGTTCTGATAGCCGCGTTCCGTCCAACCAAATTATCGATTTATTGCCCGGCGAAGTATTTGTTCACCGCAACATCGCTAACTTAGTGATCCATACAGATCTAAATTGCCTTTCGGTATTGCAGTACGCTGTCGATGTGCTGAAGGTGAAACACATTATGGTGGTCGGCCACTATGGTTGTGGCGGTGTGAAAGCGGCGCTGTCTAACAGTCGCCATGGCTTAATCGACAACTGGCTCGGTCATCTACGCGACATTCACCGCATTCATAGCGAAGAACTCGAACAACTTGATGAAAAAGCGCGTTTTGATCGTATGTGTGAGTTGAACGTTATCGAGCAAGTTTCCAACGTGGTCAGCACCACCATTGTTCAAGACGCTTGGGAACGTGGTCAAGAACTGGCGATTCATGGTTGGTTGTACAGCATCGAAAACGGCTTATTAACCGATCTTGATGTTGCGGTTGATGGCGAATTGTGGCGCCAACAGCAAGCAGCACTCTAAGTAAATTTGTTTTTAAAGGCCGGTGTTTACCGGCCTTTGTTATTTATAGTTGTCGATAATTTTTCGTTATCACACCCGTGTTTTAGCCAATGGGCATGGTAAGATAGCGCCGAAAAATTTCTCGATTTACTAGGAACGCACAATGAAAGTTATCTTGATCATCCCTGCTCGCTACGGTTCATCTCGCTTTCCCGGAAAGCCTCTGGCAATGATCAAAGGTAAACCGATGATCCAGCGCGTTTACGAACGTGCTCAGTTGGCGCAAGGCATTGATGAGATTTACGTTGCCACCGATGATGATCGAATTGCAGCAGCCGTGACCGGCTTTAACGGGAACGTGGTGATGACCACCTCTGATCTCGCCTCTGGTACCGATCGCATTAACCAAGCGATTGCCCACTTGGGATTAGCTGATGAAGATCTGGTCATCAACTTACAAGGTGATCAACCCTTAGCAGATCCAGACTCCTTGGAGCAGTTGGCTACGCTGTTTAAACAAGCGCCGAATCAATTTGAGATGGCTACACTGGCGTACCAATTCGGTGAGAATGACGACCCACTCGATCCTAACCAAGTGAAAGTAGTATTTGATAACGACATGTTTGCGCTTTATTTTTCTCGTTCGCCAATTCCTTTTGGTCGCGATTGCAGCGAATATCCGATTTATAAGCACTTAGGTGTTTACGCCTATACTTGCCGCTTTCTTAAAACGTTCGCAGCACTGCCAATGGGCCGCCTAGAGCAACTTGAAAAGCTAGAACAGTTGCGCGCGTTAGAGCATGGACATCGGATTAAGTTAGCCTTTAGCAAATTCAACTCAACCGAGGTCGACACGCCTGAAGACGTTGCACGTTGCGAACGTTTAATGGATTAATAAAGTTGTGCTGTGAATAATTTTGATCTGTCATTAACGTTGCCCAACAAGGACTAAGGAAAGCACATGTCAAACGTGGAAGCGATACTTATCATTTTGTTAGTGGTTGGGGTGATTTTCAGTAACTTGGCCGTGCTGAAATACAGTGCAAAGTTCAAAATGCCACAGTTTGGCGATAAGCAAAAAAACGATGAACAGCAAAACGCCAAAGTTAAGCCTAACGACAGTGCGGCCAATAACAGCAAAGCGCAGTCAAGTTATGATGACGATGATGAAGAGCCAAAAGGCTTTTAATTAGCGAGTTAACTAATTGCCGTTAGCAACACAAAAGCCGCCATAGTTGGCGGCTTTTGTTCATTTTAGTGGCGGCGATTACTCGACATCTTTCGACATACGGATCACCACTCGCCGGTTAACCGTACGTTGATCGGACGTAATGTTCGACGCTACATGGCGGTCTTCACCATGACCAGCGGTTTGAATACGCTCAGACGGTATACCTTGTTGTACCAAAATATCTTTTAGCTGTTCTGCGCGTTGGATTGATACCCGCTTATTCACATTTTTTGAGCCATAACTGTCAGCGTAGCCATCTATTAGCACTAGCTCGATATTTTTGTCGTACTGTAGATAGGCCTCAACACGTTTAAGCTGCATCTGAGAATACTTGGTCAACTCCGATGTACCCTCTTTAAAATTCAACACGGTAAATGCAATATCATCAAATCCGTACGGCAACAATCCCGCCATACATTGGCGAAATTGAACGTATTCTTGTTGGAAGTTTACCGCAGATAGGCCAACCGCCACGTTACTGACGCTATCATTCCAATCGCGGTAATAGAAGGTAGGTTCCATTCCCCGCTCTAATTCATTTAACATCGCCCAGGCCGTTTTTTTGGGCACTTCTCCGTTGAAATATCTCTTGTAATGCAGGTTCATCAAGGTGCGTGACATTTCACCTGGGCGCCATGCTGGTGCTTTGCTGAGTAATTTAGCATCGGTTACCGCGTCAGGCTTTTGCCACATGTCTAAGGTAAACTGCAAATTCATCTCTTTACCAGAGGTACTGGTAAATACCGCTTTGCCGTAGGCAGGGATGTCATGTTCGAGCGTACATTGCAGTGGCGAACTGGTACTGATCCGCCATTGAGATTGCTCAAGTGACGCGACATAGTGACGTAACTCAGCATTTGCATGCCAAGGAAGCACGAGCAAAGACAGCAATATCACGTGACGCCACATGCGAAAACTCCAGAAAATATGTTCATTCGAGCTTTTATCGGCCAGTTTTATTGATTCTTTAGCTGTAAAAGTAACCAATCAAACATGACACTGGTGATGGGATTTAGGATAATAGCCGCCGTTAAAAAATCCAGAGGTCGCGAATGAATCCCACTGAAGCTAATCAATTAAAGTATCGCTTTCGCGGTTACTACCCTGTTGTTATTGATGTCGAAACCGCCGGATTCAACGCTCAAACCGATGCGCTATTAGAGATCGCCGCCACCTTATTAAAGATGGATGAAGATGGTAACTTGCAAATTGATCGCACTCTGCATTTTCATATTGAACCGTTTGAAGGCGCTAACCTAGAGCCTGAGGCGTTAGCGTTCAATGGGATTGACCCAAGCAATCCGTTGCGCGGTGCCGTTTCCGAAGAAGAAGCGCTCAAAGAAATCTGTAAAGCGGTTAAGAAAAACTTAAAGCAGTTTGATTGCCACCGCGCCATTATTGTGGCGCACAACGCCGCCTTTGATCATGGTTTTGTCAGTAAAGCGATTGAACGTTGTCATCTAAAGCGTTCGCCCTTTCACCCATTTGCTACGTTTGATACCGCTACCCTCGCTGGCTTAGCGTTAGGACATACCGTACTTGCCAAGGCATGTGCTATCGCTGGCATTCCATTTGATAATCGTGAAGCGCATTCAGCACTCTATGACACTGAACGTACAGCTGAACTGTTTTGCTTGATCGTCAATAAGTGGAAAGTACTCGGTGGCTGGCCTGTTGTTGCTGATATAGAAGAGACTATTGAAGACTAACTCTGCTGCACTGACTAGCCCGCAAATAAAAACACCCGCTTAAAGCGGGTGTTTTCGTTGATGAACTTAGGCAGGTTGCAGCTGCCATAATGCTTCTTGCTCATGCAACTGAAACAAACTCTGAGCACGAGAGATTAAGAGATTGGCAAACTGACGTTGGGTTTCGTCCTTTACCGCACCAGATTGAATCAAATTTTCGGCCTTTAACTGCCAAGCCAATGAAAAATGGCGAATAACATCACGCGCATCTTTTGCGGCATTAACGTTGATCACATCCGTTGGTAAATCACCTGAAATAACCCAGTAAGTTGCTTTTGTTGGATGATTCGCTTCGAGCTTCCACACCGCAACGTAAGGAGCAAGATAACGACTTTCAGCCGTGATCACTTTAGTGGGAATAATGCCCTTCTCAGCTAAGAACTTATTTGCCTTTTGATATTGTTCCCGAACCCACGCTTGTAGTTGGGCTTCGGTAAATGCAGGCGCTTCTGTCGTGGCCGATGCTTCGGTCATATGGCTTCCTTGTTTGTCATTGTTGTTATAGAAATCAGGTCAACGGTTACTGATGTTGCAAAATGGAAAGCAAAATTTCCAGCTTTAGCGACAACTGAATCAGTACAGCGATTGGTTGATGGCAAAACTAGATGCTATCGTTCCGCACATATTAGCTCAAGTCAACAGCCCTATTCCGGGAAAAATTTAACAACAAACGGAGACTTTCTGTGGCGGTATTTAATCATATATCCTTCGACGAACATGAACAGGTGGTATTTTGTCATGATAAACACAGTGGCCTAAAGGCGATCATCGCCATTCATAACACTAATCTCGGCCCTGCGTTTGGCGGATGTCGTATGTGGAACTACCACTCTGACGAAGAAGCATTGAATGATGTATTGCGCCTATCTAAGGGGATGACCTATAAGAATGCCCTCGCAGGGCTGGAAATGGGTGGCGGCAAATCAGTGATTATTGCCGACCCTAAAAATACCACTGACCGCACGGCATTGTTTAAAGCCTTTGGTCGCTTTGTGAACAGTTTAGGTGGACGCTATTATGCCGCTGAAGATGTGGGCACAACGCCAGCCGACATCAGTATTGCTGGTGGTGAAACCGCTTATGTCGCAGGACTGGAAGGCAAAAGTGGTGACCCATCGCCATTTACCGCACTCGGTACCTATTTAGGCATTAAAGCCGCGGCTAAACATAAGTTGGGTGTTGATAGTCTAGAAGGACTTAAAATCGCTGTTCAAGGTGTTGGGCATGTGGGTTACTACCTTTGCCGCTATCTACATCAAGAAGGCGCGCAACTGCTCGTAACAGATATCCATCAGCAATCGCTAGACCGTGCACAGCATGAATTTGGCGCGCAGATCGTTGCGCCACAAGAGATCTATTGCCAAGAGGTAGATGTATATGCACCTTGTGCACTGGGCGCGACCTTGAATGACAGCACCATTCCACAGTTGAAGGCCGGCATTGTTGCAGGTTGTGCAAATAACCAGCTGGCTCAAGCGCATCACGCGGAACAACTGAAGCAGTCTGGGATTTTGTATGCGCCAGATTACGTGATTAATGCTGGCGGCATCATCAATGTTTCTTTTGAGAATCATTACGATAAAGACAAATCCATCGCCAAGGTTGAACAGATATATCACACCTTGACTCAAATTTTCAGCGTTGCCGATGCGCAAAATCGTACGACTTCAGAAGTGGCGGATGAAATGGCCAAAGCCATCATCAATAACGCTAAAAGCTAATGTTTATTAGAGCTAAATAGAGACTTTGTCACAACTGGACTGACCAGAAAAATTGTTAATAGTGATACTGACATGCATTTTTTTAACATAAAATTCACATCATCAAGGTGGCTATTTTAACCTCTGTCTGCTTGACTCTAGAGTATCAGCAGCCGCTATGGACAGATGATATGGTCAGATTCAGTTATGATGTAGCTCACCATAAAGTTGAGTTTTGCGCGAGTGATTGGACTGGATTAGAGCACCTTACCGTGAACGGTAAGACAGTGTCGCGCAAGTTTAATTTTGCGCCGCAGAGCGAACATGAATTTGAGCTTACCAATGGTGATAACTGTAAATTGCAGTTACTAACAGATGCTAATGGGGAGCAAACCATCTGCCGCATCTATCGTCGCAATGAACTCATCACAAGCTTAAAACACTTGAGTAACCATCATCTGCATTTAGGTTTGCAGATGGCGATTATTACTTGCGTGTCATGTTTGGTGCTATTCACTCTTTGAAGCTGTGTGGCAATAATTGCATCATCGAGTGTCTTGTATGCGCAATATAACCACTTGAATTCAGACATAAAAAAGTGAGCTTCTAGCTCACTTTTCTTCTCGGTTTACCTTTTTGAGTAACGCCATAAGTACGCAGCGCTCATCCTCATCCAGTTTGCCAAGATACATCTCGTTGACGCGTTCCGCCTCGCGGATCAAATCGTGTTCCATCGCTTTTGCTTGCGGCGTCAGAAAAATTTGAAAGGTTCGACGGTTATCTTCTTCCTGATGACGCACAATCAACTCTTGAGCCTGCAACTGATCCAGTAAGCGGGTCATAGTGTAGTTGGCAACATCACAACGTTTTGAAAGCTCCGTTTGGCTAATACCCTCTTCTTGCAATAAAGCGAACAATACCGGCCACAGCTTAATGTCAATCTGATAAAGCTGCAGGCGAGCATCCAACTCATTCTGAATCTCTTGGTTTAGGTGAGCGACTAAATAACCCAAACTTTCATCTCGGTTCAACTAATACCTCCCGTCATTCAGGCCTGCTTTACTTATTAATACTACCACTGCTGCAATTTTGCACGAGAAGAACCATTAACTTTCGCTAAAATTTTTCTAGAGCAATGTTTTATCGGGAATTAAATTTTTCGATTGGCCATGAAAAAAGAGACCCGAAGGTCTCTTTTTTGCTGAAGTGTTATTGCTTCGCTTGATGTGACAACGCCAATAGCGCTTCGATAGGATGTTTGGCTCTAAAGCCTTCAAGCCGCTTGACTTGGCTACGACACGAATAACCAGAGATCAAAATTTCCTCGTGTGGAATGGTGTTGATCGCCTGTTCCCACGACATTTGGTACAAGGCCTTGGAACGTTCTAGGTTCTCCACCTCATGGCCATAAGTACCTGCCATACCGCAACAGCCTAAGTTAATGCTGTCGAGTTCCGCGCCGAAACGGGCAAAGATTTTTTGCCAATCTTTCGGTGTACTCGGTTTAGCACTGGATTCAGTACAGTGACTAAACCAGGTGAACTTGCGGCCACTTTGTGGCAGCTCGGGTAGCTTATCAAACTGTTGCAATAGCCATTCGTTAGACAGCATTACATCAAAGTTACCGCGCCCCGCTCCCAAAGCGAACTTATATTCATCGCGATATACCAACACCAACGCAGGGTCAACACCAACCATCGGCATGCCAAGTTCCGCGACCTGATTAAGAAAATCCGATGCATTTTTAGCAATCCGCGCAAACTTATCAAGGAAACCTTTGATATGCGCTGGCTTACCGTTCGGCTTAAACGGCAGCAACACCGGTTTGTAGCCAAGCTGCTCGACTAGACGGATAAAGTGATACACCAACTCGGCATCATAGAAACTGGTAAATGGGTCTTGAACCACCAGCACATATTGATCACGTTCCTGCTGCGGAATCCGCTTCAGTGCTTCTAAGTCATAACCACGGCTATGATGCGCGTCTAACATCTGGCTCAATGTCGGAACGGATAACGCTGGCGCATCTACGTAACCCAAAGCCTTTTTGATCACCCATTTACTTACACCGTTTTGCGCCGCAAAATTCATCAATTTAGGCGCTTTGACCATCAGTTGCACTGAGTCTTCAATCGTACCAACGAGATAGTCTTTTGCTGGGCGCATATAGCGGGTGTAATACATGCTAAAGAACTGTGCGCGGAACTTAGGCACATCAACTTTAACTGGGCACTGGCCTGAACACGCTTTACAGGCCAAACAGCCTTTCATCGACTCCATGACTTCATGGGAGTAGTCATATTCTTTATCTTTGTTCAGGGTGTTTTGAATACGCTGGAATATACTCACCGGCTTCGCTTTCGCGAGCGCGTTAATATCAACGCCTTCAGCTTCTAACAGTCGTAGCCACTCACGCATCAAACCTGAACGCCCCTTAGGCGAATGAATACGGTCGCCGGTCACCTTAAATGATGGGCACATTGGCGAAAAACGGCTGTAGTTAAAGCACAACCCGTTGCCGTTACAATCCATTACATCGGGAAACGCGTCACGGATGTTCACGGGGATCTGCCGATCAAACTTGCCGCGCTTGGTACTGTCGACATTGTAAAGCAACGGACCACTGTTTTTCGGCGCAACCAATTTGCCCGGATTAAGGCGGTTTTGCGGATCGAACAGGGTTTTAATCTCTTCGAGTTCGCTATAGAGTTCCTCGCCAAATACTGCTGGGCCATATTCACCGCGCACGCCTTTGCCGTGTTCACCCCACATCAAGCCACCGTACTTACGAGTTAACGCAGCGACTTCGTCGGAAACTTGCTTGAGTAGCTTTTCATCTTGCGGATCGCACATATCGAGCGCAGGACGTACGTGCAGTACTCCAGCATCTACGTGGCCAAACATACCATACTGTAAGTTATGACTATCGAGTAATGCGCGGAACTCCATGATGTAGTCCGCCAACGATTCAGGTGGCACCGCGGTGTCTTCAGCAAAGGCAATCGGCTTACGGCGGCCTTTAGTCGCACCAAGCAGCCCCACGGCCTTTTTACGCATGGCGTAAATTTTTGAGATCGAGCCATTGTCGCGGGTCAGTTGATAACCAACGACGCCTTTTTCACTGTTCGTGATCTGCTGTTCTAGTACCTTACACAGCAATTCGGCGCGCTGTTCAACGTCTTGTTCTTCGCCAGCGAACTCAACCATGTTGAGGCCGTCAATCTCTTTACCCGGTACGTCTTGGATTAGCGCAGACACTGAATGCCAGATAATGTCTTCACGAGCTAAATTCAATACTTTTGAATCAACGGTTTCTACTACGGTCGCATTAGCTTTCACCAAATCTGGCGCATGACGTAATGCCGATTCAAAACTGTCGTACTTAATGTTGACCATCAAGCGTGTTTTCGGCAGCGGCATAACATGCAACTTAGCTTCGGTAACTACCGCTAACGTTCCTTCTGCGCCGGTGAGAATGCGGCTCAAATTGAACTTAGTCAGATCATCATTCCAAACATGCTTAAGATCGTAACCGGTTAAGAAACGATTCATCTCGGGAAAACGTTCAAGAATTAACTGACGTTTATCGGCACAGCGCTTCGCCACTTCGGCAGTAATTTTATCGCCGAGTGATGCACTGCCATCGGGTAATGCGGCCGCATCGATGTCATCTGACGCTAAGGTACTACCATCCACCAGCACGCTTTTTAACGCCATCACATGATCGGAGGTTTTGCCATACACTAAAGAGCCAGCACCGGACGCATCTGTGGCGATCATGCCACCAAGCGTTGCGCGGTTTGAGGTAGATAAATCTGGGCTAAAAAACAGACCGTGAGGACGCAAGGCATCGTTGAGTTGATCTTTGATCACCCCAGCTTCAACTTTTACCCAGTGCTGTTCAGGGTTGATTTCCAGAATACGATTCATATGGCGGCTCAAGTCGAGCACAATACCGTGAGTCAACGCTTGACCGTTGGTGCCAGTACCACCACCACGGGCGCTGAACACGACTTTTTCAAACTCTGGTCGCGCAGCCACACGCAACGCTAATGCGACATCTTCAGAATTTTTAGGATAAATCACCGCCTGCGGCAAGAATTGATAAATCGAATTATCAGTTGCCTGAGCCAAACGCGCACTGTATCGAGTGTCGATATCGCCGCTAAATCCTGCGGCTTCCAAGGCACTCATGTAATCAAGATAGACAGGTTCTAAGACCTGTTGATGGGATAGCAGGGGTAACATTTATCTCTCACTGTCATGTTCTGTTTTGGCAGCATTATAAACAAAAAGAAGCCGCTAAAAAGCGGCTTCTTTAACAGTGTATTAATATTGTGAAGTGATTAACCGTGCGCTTCTGCTAAATAAAGCCATGTATCAATCACTGTATCAGGGTTCAATGAAACAGTGTCGATGCCTTGCTCTACCAGCCATGCAGCGAAATCAGCGTGGTCTGAAGGGCCTTGGCCACAGATGCCTACATATGCACCTTTCTCTTTACAAGCTTTAATTGCCATGGCTAACAATTTTTTAACTGCAGCGTTACGTTCATCAAACAGATGGCTAATAATGCCACTATCACGGTCAAGACCGAGAGACAGCTGAGTCAAGTCGTTAGAACCGATAGAGAAACCGTCGAAGATTTCCAGGAACTCTTCCGCCAGCAATGCGTTTGACGGTACTTCACACATCATGATCACGCGTAAGCCATCTTTACCGCGCTCCAAGCCTTGCTCTTTGAGCAGCTCGATAACCTTACGGCCTTCGTCCAGTGTACGAACGAATGGGATCATCACTTCAACGTTGGTCAGCCCCATGGTGTTACGCACGCGCTTAATCGCTTCACATTCCAGAGCGAAACAGTCGCGGAATGATTCAGAGATATAACGGCTGGCACCACGGAAGCCCAACATTGGGTTTTCTTCGTCTGGTTCGTAGCGATCACCACCGACCAAGTTAGCGTATTCGTTAGACTTGAAGTCAGACATACGTACGATAACTTTCTTCGGATAGAAGGCTGCAGCGATTGAAGCAATACCTTCTACCAGACGCGCAATGTAGTATTCAACTGGCGATTCATACCCTGCAATCATCTCGGTGATTTCAGCTTGCAGCGCAGCATCTTGTTGGTCGAATTCAAGCAAGGCTTTCGGGTGAATACCGATCATACGGTTGATGATGAACTCAAGACGCGCCAGACCCACACCTGCACTCGGCAGACGAGCGAAGTCAAAGGCGCGGTCTGGGTTACCGACGTTCATCATAATCTTCATCGGCAATTCAGGCATTGAATCCACACGGCTAGACACCATGTCAAATGCCAGTTTGTTTTGGTAGATATAACCAGTATCACCTTCAGCACATGACACGGTAACTTCCTGACCATGTTGGATACGGTCAGTTACATCACCACAACCCACGACTGCTGGCACACCTAGTTCACGAGCGATAATCGCCGCGTGACAGGTACGGCCACCACGGTTGGTCACAATGGCGCTGGCACGCTTCATGATAGGTTCCCAATCTGGGTCGGTCATATCTGTTACTAGTACGTCACCTGGTTGGATCTTATCCATTTCATCCAGAGACTTAAGTACTTTGGCAGTACCTGAACCAATCTTATGGCCAATTGCACGGCCTTCAGCGATCACTTCGCCTTTTTCTCTCAGGTGGTAACGTTCGATGGTTTGCACATCTTCACGTGAACGCACAGTTTCTGGACGTGCTTGTACTATGTACAGCTTGCCGTCGTTACCATCTTTAGCCCATTCGATATCCATCGGACGGCCGTAATGCTTTTCAATGATCAACGCTTGCTTAGCCAGCGCCATCACTTCTTCGTCAGAGATAGAGAATTGACGACGTTTTGCAGGTTCAACGTCTTCAATTTTAACTTGCTTACCGTGAGACTGGTCTGCGGAGTAAACCATCTGGATAAGCTTGCTACCAATGTTGCGGCGAACAACCGCTTGATTGCCAGCATTCAACATTGGCTTGTGTACGTAAAATTCGTCAGGGTTAACAGCGCCCTGAACGACCATTTCACCCAAACCGTATGCAGAGGTGATAAACACAACTTCGTCGTTGCCAGACTCAGTGTCGATACTGAACATTACGCCTGAAGATGCTTTGTCTGAACGCACCATACGTTGCACACCCGCTGACAACGCAACACCGCGATGGTCATAGCCTTGGTGAACACGATAAGAAATTGCACGGTCATTAAACAGTGACGCAAATACGTGTTTGATCGCCACTAACACCGCATCAAAACCTTTCACGTTCAAGAAAGTTTCTTGTTGACCAGCGAATGATGCATCAGGCATGTCTTCTGCAGTAGCAGATGAACGTACCGCAAAAGATGCGTCGGTTGTTTCGCTAGATAATTGTTCGTAGGCTTCTCGAATCGCTATTTCGAGGTCAGCTTGGAATGGGGTGTCGATGATCCATGATCTGATCTGTGCGCCAACTTTTGCCAACTCGTTGACATCGTCCACATCCAGTGTGTCAAGGATTTCATATATCTTCTGGTTAACGCCGCTTTGCTCTAAAAACTCGTTGAAGGCATAAGCAGTAGTCGCAAATCCACCGGGTACTTGAACACCGGCGTTGGCCAGGTTACTAATCATCTCACCAAGGGAAGCGTTTTTACCGCCCACCTTGTTGACATCTTCCATGCCTAATTCCTGATACCAGAGTACATATTGCTGCACAGTTCTATCTCCGCAAGTTTATTTTAAGTAGCCCTTTTAAAAGTGGGCTTAAGCATTTTACACTTCACAAATATGAGCGTAAATGCATAATTTTATTTGTAATTTTATTACTACAAGAGGTCGATATGACACCGAAAGTTTTCTATATTTCTGACGGAACAGCCATTACAGCAGAGGTGTTCGGCCATGCGGTTTTATCACAATTTCCGCTTAAATTTGATTCAGTTACGATTCCTTTCGTCGAAACAATCGCCAGAGCGGAAGCTGTAAAAAAACAAATAAATGATAGTTTTATTACAACAGGTCAGCGGCCTTTAGTGTTCCATTCCATCGTAAAATCCGAGATCCGCGACATTATTTACTCCAGCGAAGGGCTTGATTACGATTTTTTGAACACTTTTGTGACGCCGCTCGAACAACAATTAGGCGTTCAAGCGCTGCCAACCATGCATCGCACACATAGCATGTTAAATGCGAGCTACGATGCGCGGATTGATGCGATAAATTTCGCTATGGAGAACGATGATGGGCAGACCCTAAAACATATGGACAAGGCCGATATTATTCTCATCGGCGTATCACGTTGTGGTAAGACGCCTTCCAGTTTGTACCTTTCAATGCAGTTCGGGATTAAGGCCGCCAACTACCCTTTCATTCAAGAAGATATCGACAACCTCAAACTGCCTGACATCTTAAAGCGCAACAAACATAAATTGTTCGGCTTAACCATTGATCCCGTGCGGTTACATGAGATCCGTGAGAGTCGCTTGGAAAATAGTCGCTATGCTTCGCTACGCCAATGTCGTTTAGAAGTAAAAGAAGTAGAGATGCTTTTTAAGAAAGAACGTATCCCTTATATCGATACTACACATCAATCTGTCGAAGAGATTGCCACCAAAATTTTGGACGTTGCAGGGCTAGAACGGCACATGTTCTAACGGCCCCAATATCGCAGCTATATATAGTAGAAGAACCAGTAATAGCTCAACATTGTTCATAAAATAATACAATTAACGGTAGCGCTCGATTTTTCGCTGCGCTACCGGTCTCAATTCGGTATAATCGAGCCATTATTCCCCATATCGCCTAGATTGAATTCCGGTAGTACAGTACCAATGACTATAAAAACCGATGAGCTACGATCTGATTTGCTGTGTAATGTAATTACACCCTCACAGTTATCCGCCGAATACCCGTTAACCAAAGCAGCAGCCGATTATCTGGTGCAACAGCGTCGCGAAGTAGAAGCCATTATTGAAGGAACAGACAAACGCCTGTTAGTGATTATTGGTCCTTGCTCTATTCACGATACTGACGCAGCTATTGACTACGCCAAACGCCTTACAAAACTGCACCAACAACTCAAACAAGATTTGTGCATTGTGATGCGGGTGTATTTCGAGAAACCACGAACCATTGTCGGTTGGAAAGGCTTGATTTCAGATCCTGATTTAGATGGTAGCTTTAGCCCAAATAAAGGCTTGAGATTAGCGCGTAAGTTACTCCAAGAGATCACCGAGTTAAAACTGCCTATTGCCACTGAGTTTTTAGATATGGTCAACGGTCAGTACATTGCCGACTTAATTACCTGGGGTGCAATTGGTGCACGTACCACAGAAAGCCAGATCCATCGTGAAATGGCATCAGCACTGTCTTGCCCTGTCGGTTTTAAAAATGGTACTGATGGTAATATTCGTATTGCAGTAGATGCTGTGCGTGCTGCCCGCGCCTCGCACATCTTCTATTCGCCCGATAAAGATGGTGTGATGTCGGTATACCGCACCCATGGTAATCCCTACGGCCACATTATTTTACGTGGTGGTAAAGAGCCAAACTATCAAGCAGAACATGTGACTGCTACGAGTGAACATTTAAAGAGCGTGGGTATTCATGCTGGTTTAGTGATCGACTTCAGTCATGGCAATAGCCAAAAGAAACACCGCAATCAATTAGCTGTGGCAGATGATGTGATGCAGCAGATCATCGATGGTTCAAATGATATTGCTGGGGTGATGATTGAGAGCTTTATTGAAGAAGGCAATCAACAAGCGATCCCAGGGCAAGCGTTGCAATATGGTAAAAGTATCACCGATGCCTGTATCAACTGGGCAGACTCAGAAGCATTACTGCATAAGTTAGCCGCTGCATCACGCCAACGGATGCAAAAAAGCTAGTCGAGTGTTTTACTCGCCATCGTCACTTAGGCAGCATATTTCGCTGCCTTTTTGTTAGCTAATTGTTCTATATTCCAATTATCTGCACTCTTTTCGATAGATTTACCCAGCTTTTTGCATCTAATCTTTAGCACATGCCGCATTGAACTTTAGTATGATAGTGACATAGATCACATTGGTTACTATCCGATAAGGAAATCAGCATGTTAGACAGCGCAGTTATCTCCTCAACCCCTTCCGCCGAGCAAACTCTGCACCGCCACCGAGAAGATGTTATTCGTCAGCGAATGGATATGTCTGAATCACGCGTCATTAAGGCTGTGTTTCCCGCCATTCTAAATAACCACAACACCCTCTTTGGCGGCGAAGCGCTGGCGTGGATGGATGAAACTGCCTTTATCGCTGCAACGCGTTTTTGTCGTAAACCAATTGTCACCGTGAGCAGTGATAAAATTGATTTTAAAAAGCCGATCCCTGCTGGCACCATGGCCGAATTGATTGCACGTGTCATTTATGTGGGCAAGACCTCAATGAAAGTTGAAGTAAACATTTATGTTGAAGACATGCACAGAGATCATCGTGAGCATGCCATAAGAGGTGTGTTCACCATGGTAGCTGTCGACAGTGAATTGAAACCAACGAAGGTATTAACTGACAATTTATTTGAATTACCTGAATTAAATTAAATTGCAATAATCGCTTTTAATGGTTGTTAATCTCGACTAAAGTCTTAAAGCTGACAGAGTGAAAGTTGTGCAAATTACTCAAAAGCAATAGGATATAGCTGCATTTTTCTGTTACATTGAAATCCCTTCAATGAGCAGAACAACATACGATAAATGCCATGAAGCCAGAAAACTTAAAAATTATTATTGCTGATGACCATCCATTATTTAGAAATGCGTTGCGACAAGCTTTGTCGCCTGCATTTGCCAATACCGTTTGGTTTGAAGCGGACAGTGCCGATGCACTGCAGCATTTACTCGAGAATGATGGGCAAGCGTGTGATTTAGTATTACTCGATCTGCAAATGCCAGGATCTCACGGGTACTCAACCTTAATCCATTTGCGCTCTCATTTTCCTGAATTACCGGTAATTGTGATTTCTGCCCACGAAGACGCCACTACTATTAGTAAAGCAATTCACTATGGTAGTGCCGGATTTATTCCTAAATCCGCGTCGATGGAAACATTTTCTGAAGCCATTAATGATGTATTGATGGGGGACATTTGGTTACCAGAAGGTGTTGAATTAGTAGATATCGATGAAGACGGTGGTTCTGAAAAAATTGCAGGTAAATTATCTGAGCTAACACCACAACAATACAAGGTGTTACAGATGTTTGCAGAAGGTATGCTCAATAAGCAGATTGCTTACGACCTAGGTGTATCAGAAGCAACCATTAAAGCTCATGCGACTGCAATTTTTAGAAAGTTAGGCGTGCGTAATCGAACTCAGGCCGTTATCGCGCTACAGCAGCTCGACATGGACAAAGTCGAAATCGGTTAACAGCAAAAACGCCCCAGATTGGGGCGTTTTTATTGGACTACAAATATTGGCGATGGAAGCGCAAATGCTCTTCGATAAAACTCGCAATAAAGAAGTAGCTGTGGTCATATCCTGGATGACTTTGATAATCCAACGGGAAATCTGCCAGTGTTGCTGCTGCCACCAACGTTTCTGGCAGCAACTGTTCCGCTAAAAAGTTATCAGCCTCACCTTGATCAACCTTCATCGGCAGCGGGGCTGCTCCTGATTTAATCAACTCGACGGTGTCATACTGTTTCCACTGCTCACGATCCAAGCCTAAATAGCCAGCAAAGGCTTTTTGCCCCCATGGACATTGGCTAGGATGGCAGATCGGCGCAAATGCAGATGCACTGACAAACATTCCCGGATTTTTAAGCGCAATCGTCAGCGCGCCATGCCCGCCCATTGAATGGCCAGCAATCGCCTTTTGCTCAGTCACCGGAAAGTGTTGCGCAATCAGCTTAGGCAATTCATCTACCACATAGTCATACATCTGGTAGTGTTTGGCCCAAGGCTGCTCGGTGGCATTCAGATAAAAGCCTGCACCGAGGCCAAAGTCATAAGCACCGTTTGCATCATCCGCGACACCTTCACCGCGCGGACTAGTGTCAGGGCAGACAATGGCCATACCCAGCTCAGCAGCTACACGTTGTGCACCAGCTTTTTGCATGAAGTTTTCATCAGTACAAGTTAAGCCCGACAACCAATAAAGCACTGGCACTGGCTTATCATTCGCTTGCGGTGGCAAATAAATCGCAAAGCGCATTTGGCAATTCAACACATTTGAAAAATGAGTGTATTGCTTATGCCAGCCACCAAACATCTTATTGCTACTGATATTTTCCATTATCAGTCGCTCCTCTATTAATAGTGGATAACGCTGCGAATGCTCTTACCTTCATGCATCAGCTCAAAGGCTTCGTTGATATCTTCCAGTGGCATAGTGTGGGTGATGAAGTCATTCAATTGGAATTCACCTGCCAAATATTGTTCAACGATGCCAGGCAGTTGTGAACGACCTTTAACACCGCCAAAAGCAGAGCCTTTCCAAACGCGACCTGTGACCAGTTGGAATGGACGAGTTGAGATCTCTTGGCCTGCACCCGCAACACCGATGATCACTGATTCGCCCCAACCTTTGTGACAACATTCTAGTGCAGAACGCATCACGTTTACGTTGCCGATACATTCAAATGAATAATCTACGCCACCGTCAGTCAGCTCAATGATTACATCTTGAATTGGCTTGTCATAGTTTTTCGGATTGATCAGATCGGTCGCGCCCAGCTTTTTCGCCAGTTCAAATTTGCTTTCGTTCAAATCAATACCAATGATGCGACCAGCTTTTGCCATCGTCGCGCCAATAATCGCTGACAGACCGATACCACCCAGACCGAAGATAGCAACAGTAGCGCCTTCTTCTACTTTGGCGGTGTTCATTACCGCCCCCATACCTGTGGTAACCCCACAACCTAACAAGCAGATCTCTTCCAGTGGTGCAGACTTATTCACTTTAGCCAATGAGATCTCTGGTAACACAGTGTATTCAGAGAAGGTAGAGCAGCCCATGTAATGGAAGATTGGTTTACCGTCCTTATAGAAACGGGTTGTACCATCTGGCATCAAACCTTTACCTTGAGTAGCACGTACTGCCGAACACAGATTGGTTTTGCCTGATTTACAGAACTTACACTCACCACATTCTGCGGTATACAGCGGAATAACGTGGTCACCCACAGCAACAGAAGTCACGCCCTCGCCCACAGCTTCCACAATACCGCCGCCTTCATGACCTAGAATTGCAGGGAATACACCCTCTGGGTCATCGCCGCTCAGGGTAAATGCATCAGTGTGGCAAACACCGGTCGCCACAATTTTTACCAGCACTTCGCCGGCCTTTGGCATCATAACGTCCACTTCTTCAATTTTCAGTGGTTCGCCAGCGGCCCACGCGACTGCAGCGCGCGACTTAATAAATTTTTCAGTCATTCTCTGATCCCTTCAGCTTGTGATTAACTCGCAAAACATTGTAATTAGTTACATGCAGGTGATAATCTCACTTTTTAGCAATACACTTTTACACAGATGTAATAATGAACCCTTGGAATGGTCTTCCTGAATTCATTGCCGTTGCAGAATTACAAAGTTTTACTGCAGCGGCATCACGGCTAGGTATCTCTTCAGCCCAAGTGAGCCGGCAAATCGCCGCATTAGAGCAACGGCTTAATAGCAAGCTGTTTTACCGCACCACCAGAAAGGTTAGCTTAACTAACGAAGGTCAGCTTTATTACAGTCACTGCCGTACCTTACAAGATGGGATAGAAGAAGCTGAACGCGCATTGGGCTCGTTACAGCGCGAACCGCAAGGGCAACTGAGGGTTACCGCCCCAGTCACTTATGGCGAACAGTTTTTGGTACCGCTGTTCAACGACTTTCAACTACAGTTTCCCAAACTGAACATCGAGATTGTGCTCACCAATAAAACACTAGATTTGATTGATAGCGGAATCGATCTTGCGGTGCGACTTGGGAAGTTAGATGACTCATCCTTTATTGCCAAGCGCCTCGCCAGCCGTCGCAATTATGTGTGCGCCTCTCCAGCATATTTGGCGCATTATGGTGCGCCGCATACGCTGTCTGAGCTTTCTCAACATAACTGTTTAGTGGGCAATACCCCCTATTGGCGCATGAGTGAAAATGGCAATGAAAAAACGCTCAAAGTAAATGGTAATTACGTCTGTAACTCAGGAATGGGCGTGCTAGATGCAGTACGCAAAGGGTTAGGATTGGCGCTACTGCCTGACTACTATGTGGCGCAAGATTTAGCACAAGGCAAGTTAGTGGAAGTGCTCAGCCAATATCGAGGCCCATCTGAAGGCGTATGGGGCTTATATCCTCACAATCGCCAACTATCTCCAAAAGTCAGCATGTTACTTACCCATTTAGAAAAAGGACTAAAGCACAAAACACTACAAGTGCTCGAATAACACTAAAGTTTAGCCTGATTCTCGAATCCGCTATTGGGCGTTTTTTCAATGACTGACTATATTCAATTAGCAAGCTATTTTAATCTTGATATCAAAGAAATAGCGCTAATTGAACAAGGTGCTCATAAAGCAACCCAAACGAGGTCATTGCTATGTTCTTCGGGCGAAAACAATTACAAGCCACGCAACATGCGGCAAAAGCAGCCGTGTCTATCAGTCGAACCATTTCCAGTAGCGATATTAACGAAGCCAACCTAACCGATTTCAAATTAACGGATGGAACAGCGTTGGTTATCGCTTATATTTCCCCCCACTGCGATTTTCTAAGGATAAGTCACAAGCTTAAGCAAGCAATGCCGTGGGCAGAGCACGTGATTTCGATTATGACCGCTGGTGAGCTTGGTGGTGGTAAGCAGCTTTATCATGATACCCCGACCAGTTGGGATAGCGTGGTATTGCATGCTTTTTCTAAGCGCATCATCCGCCAAACTTCACTGCATTCAGTGCCACTTTACAGTGAAGATATGCGTGCAGGGCGACCAAGTTTATCGCCCAAACAACGTATTGAAAAAATCGCTGCTGATTTAAAACGTATCCAAGTGCCATTCGATATCGGCAGTAAAACTACCCTCACCCTCACCTACTTTGACGGTTTAACTGCGAGCGAAGACTTCTTTACTCAAGCACTTTACAAAACACGGCGCTTCCCCTGTTATTTCATCGGTGGTAGCGCTGGTGGCAAACTGGATTTTAAAGCGGCGGATATTGCGCTTGACGGTGAAATGCTCAGCAACAAAGCGTTATTGTGTTTCTGTAAAATCGCTGATGGTTATCGCTTCGGTATTATGAAAAGCCATAACTTCCAGCCAACCGGTACCAGTTTTGACGTGGCACGTTTTGATCCTTTAACCCGCAAACTTCATAGCGTGTTAGATGCCCAAATGAACCTTGTAACGCCTGTCGAAGCACTCACAAAGCATTTTAAATGCAGTGCTGCACAACTCGGCGAACGGCTTAACAGTCATTCCTTCGGGATTGAAATTGAACAAAACATTTTTATTCGTTCAGTCGCAGCAATTAATGATGATGGCAGTATTAGCTTCTTTAGCGACATGGCATTTGGTGAAAAGCTGCTGC
Source organism: Shewanella avicenniae (assembly GCF_017354945.1). NCBI lineage: Bacteria > Pseudomonadati > Pseudomonadota > Gammaproteobacteria > Alteromonadales > Shewanellaceae > Shewanella > Shewanella avicenniae. The sequence continues at coordinate 2,201,561 of NZ_CP071503.1, forward strand.
TGGTAAAAGCCAGAGATTTTGCCCAAGCAACCGCTGACGATTATCAAAAATTTATGCAGGGCAAACCAGGCAAACCGGTAGCCATGTTGGCCAATGATTGTATTTTAAGACGGCTAAACAACAGCGGCAGTCTCAGTAAAGTCAGTACCTTTAATGATGTTTGCCTGTCTGGCTTCTCCACCTTTGGCGAATTTCTTGGGCTACACCAAAACCAAACCATCACATCAGTGGCATTTTTTGAAGTTCCCGCAGGCATCAAATTTTTTGATGAATACGCTGACAACTATCCGTTTTATTTGGCGTCGTTTTCGAGTTATCACCTGCATACACGCCAAGTCAGTCTTGAGCGGATTAATCATTTACAGCAAAACCTTATTTCACAGATGGGTAAAGTACATCCGCTACTGCAAGCCTCAACTGAACAACTGAGAGTGATTGCATCACAATCCAATGAGTCGGCTTTACGGCAAGTCGATCTGGGCGAACAATTCACACTGTTTATGAAGCAGATAGCGCAACAACAAGCTCAGCGCCAAAGTCTCACCTCCGGAATGACCGAATTGAAAGGTAGCGCTGATAGAATCGTTAATATTATTCAATCAATCAGCGGCATTGCTGAACAAACCAACTTACTTGCACTGAATGCTGCCATTGAAGCTGCGCGTGCAGGGGAAGCAGGACGCGGATTTGCAGTGGTCGCTGATGAAGTCCGAGCGCTATCACAACGCACTCAAACCAGCGTTAAAGAGACGGGCCAAACGATTGAAAGTGTATCGAGCTCAATTTCTGGTATCTCAGTGGCAATTGATAGCATCAACCAAGTGCTCACAACGATAGAGCACGATTCACAACGACTAAGCGTTGAACTCACACACTTGTCGGACACTTCGCGCGAAGCTGCAGCATTAGCTGAAGAAGACGTTGCCAAGGCCGAACAAATCCACCAGCAGATGCAAGATATTGAAGATGAAACTCAGTTGATTGAAACGCTGACGGAGTTAGCCACTTTTCATGAGACATAGCATTAACGACTCCTTCAATTCAAACTACGCTAAAGCCGCTTAATGCGGCTTTTTATATGCGGCGGAGATGTTGCCACTAAATGCCTGAGACAATGTCGATGGTGCAGAGGATGCAGTGTTGCTCAATGGGTCTTTGGGCAAATTGATCGTAAAACGGCTGCCTAGCGTCAATCGCTCGGCTTTTATGTCACCGTATAGACATTGAGTTACCCATTGATGTACCAAATGTAGCCCCAGTCCTGAGTGTTGCTTACCACGATTACCGGTTACAAATGGATCAAAGATAGTGCTGAGTAAAGCCTCTGGAATACCACAACCGTCGTCAATCACAGTGATGTGGTGATGGTGTTCAGACGCGCTATATTGCAGATGGATGTGACCATTTAGCTTTTCGCCAAACCCATGTTCTAACGCATTGGTTAATAGATTTTGTAGCACCTGCGAGAGAATACCGGACTGAGTTAACAACACTACATCTTTTCCTATGTCATTGACGACCACCACATGGGATTTTTTAATATAAGACATCAGGCCGACGACGATGTCATCAACCAATTGCTGTAAACTGACTTGACTAAATTCATCCTGAACACGCGTGAGAGTTAAACGCTTAAAGCTTTGTATCACATTATTCGCTTGCTCAAGATTGCGCTCCGACAGTTCAATACTATGACCGACTCGCAGCATAAAATCATCAAGCGCCTTACGCGTTAATCCGCTACTCAACGCTCGTTGCAGTTGTTGATATTGATGGCGGATTTCAGACACTGTTAACATTGCACCACCAACGGGGGTATTCATCTCATGGGAAATCCCAGCCACCATAACGCCTAACGACGACAAACGCTTGGCCTCGGCTAAATCATCTTGCAGTAGATTGATTTGATGCAGCTTACTATCGAGCTGCTGGTTAACCTGTTTCAGCGAATCTCGCTCGTGCGCCAGCGAGTTACTCAGCCTAAAAATTGCGATTCGGCCATAATAATCCCTCACGACAAACCCTAGCCCCAATACCAGTATCACTGCACCTACAATCAACGCTGGCATCAAAGTGGCATGTTGTAGCGCAGCTAAAATAGCAGGTGAAGTAGACACCACAATATTGATTTTTCGATCAGGCATCACTACGCCACTACTGGATAGTTGATCACGTTGAAAGCTGACTAAGCGCGAATCAAGGGTCTTACCAAAAGAGAAATCGGTCTCGGCCATCGCGTGCCAAAGTTCGGGAAACTCGAGACTGAGATTGTGTTCGGGTTTATCAAGATCCAGACCCCAGCTTTTGCTGCTTTCTGGATTCACCAGCCAATACCCCTGTTCATTCGTTATTTCAATGACGGTTTCTTCGTTGGACAGTGCTGCCAATCGTCCGAGTAACGGGCCAAGGTTATAGTTAACAATCAGCAAGCCTTCTCTAAGATTATGCTCGTCCTCTGTCTGCAAGGTGATCCGTATCGTTGGCTCAAACGGGACAACAATTTCACCATGCTCAACATTAAGGTCTATCGGACTAAGATAGGCATGAGGCGTGGTGATCTGCATGCCTTCGGTGAAGTAATAACGATCGCCTTTAAACTGCAGTTTATCGTCACTGATAATAAAAGAACGCCCAGATTTTACGTCCACCCGCACTCGTTCATAGCCGGCCTCATCTAACCAACGCAACTGCAATAAATTTTCGAGATGCTCACCTACTTTGGCAAATTCTTTCTGAATAGCGGGTGCATTAATCGGCTTATCTTTTGACAAACTTTGTTCAATGACACCGTTAATTTTCAACATGCGAATAAAGTCTTCAAGCTCACTAAGTTCCTGAACCACCATTAGCCCGACTTTGTGGGTCACTTCGCTGTGCGTGGACAATAATGTCCGCAAGTTGCCAGAATATTGAACTCTATAGATCAGCAAGCTGAATAACAGGGCTAAAATTGCTACCCCAAAGCAGAACACCAAGCTGCTAAATCTTATGCGAGCCTCACTAGTTATTGTTGCAGGCAATCGAATTCCTTATCCTGGGGCATCAGGCAATATTGTTATTTTTTAACCATATAATCAGATCATCTAATACCATGGGTTTAGCAAATAAATAGCCTTGCCCGATGTCACAACCAAGCTGCATGAGCTTTTGCTGCTGAGCCTCTGTTTCAACCCCTTCGGCCACAACCGTAAAATTAAAGCGCTTTCCTAACCGAATAATGACATCGACCACATGTTCACCGGCACAATCAGTGAGCATTGAGTCAACAAAGGAACGATCTATCTTCAAGTGCGTAGCAGTTAAATCGGTGAGATGTTTAAGCGATGAATAACCAGTACCAAAATCATCGATATTCACCCCAATACCAGCGTCGATAAGCTGTTTAAGTAGTGGTGATATCTGTTGATAGTCAGCCATGGCTTGCGATTCTGTCAGTTCGATCTCCAATAGTTGCTTAAGCTCAGAATTGCTGTCTACAAGGCGTTGTAACGCATGAGTAAACACCTCATCTTCTAAGTCTGAAACTGTGACATTGAATGATAAAGGAACCGCCAGCCCAAGATGCTTGAGTGTTTGCAGCGCAACCAAACTCATCTCAAATACCCGAAGATCCACTTTCTTGATAAGCCCAGACATTTCCGCAACCGGGATAAACTCTGCTGGTGAAATAAATTCACCGCTTGCGGTACGCCAGCGCACTAGCGCCTCCAATCCTACGACTGCACGATCGTGTAGACGGACTTTGGGTTGATACATCAAAAACAGATGATTGTGTTCTATGGCCTCATTTAGCCCTTGCAATAATCGATGGCGATTAACAGCCTCAAGCCCAAACTGCGCTGAATATTCGATAAACTGTTTACCAGCGTTACGACCGCGTTGAATCGTCGAACTTAGCAAGTGAAACACCTCTCGAGCATCAACTTTGTCAACAAGCGACAGATCCATCACGGTGACAATCACATCGAGATGCAATTGAATATTATCGACGATAAGCTTGAGATGGCTAAGAGCCGCTAAAGATTGTTGGTGTTGCAGATCCTCTCGATGTAACACGACGGTAAAACAATCTAACTTCATTCTTGCAATGTAACAGTCTTTGCCAGACAACGCGCTAATCTGAGCAATGAACTGTTTTAATATCAGACAGATATACTCACTTGATATTCCCAGTAATAGTTCGTGATAATCACTGATGGTAAAGGTTACCAGTACGGCATCGTTGCGCTCTTTCGCGGTCAAACTATCAATGAAACGAAGTAACCATGCTCTGTTAGGAAGCTTTAACTCATTGTCATAATAAGCCAACTCCGTCAGACGGTCACAAAGCAAAATATTGTTAAAACCATTACTTACGTTTTCGCTAAAAACTTTAAGTAAGTTGATATGATAATCACTGAGAGGTTTTTCCGACTCAACCACCATAATAAAGTGACTAATGCGCTCAGCTTTATCCGTAGCAAAATACAGCACACTGAGATGATTTGAAAATTGATGTTGCCGCTGTAACTGACATTGCTTTATCAGCTCAGTTAACCCCGCGAGGTAGTTTACGGGAATATCATCAAGTGTATTCACTTGCTGTTGGAGTATGTCAGCAAAACGCCCAGAACGGCTGATGACTTTATAGACTCCCGCCCCATCATCAACGTCGTCTAACGCACAAATAATACCACCGGCAGAGGCGTCGATAATCTCGGCGACTTTTTGCAATAACACATTGGAATAGGATGTTACATCGCGTAAGCGCGATAACTCTTTTGATGCTTCCACCACCATACTCAGGCTTTTTCTAGCAGTTTCCAAGGCGTAGTAGGCGTGCCAAGTTCTTAGGTTTGCCGATACAATACTGCGGATTTTATCAACGGATATTTCGGTCTTTTGCCAATATTCATCGATATCGTAATGCTGCATCACATCAACAAATGGCGCCATACCGGGTTGCCCAGTGAGTAATATGACCCGCAACGCAGTATTACCCAGCACATTGCGGATGGTATTGACTAGTCGCAGGCCGGCTTCATCGTCCTCCATAACCACATCAAGCAATGCGACCGCTAAATCGGGCGTAGAGGCGATAATTTCAGCGGCGTCGATTGCATTAGCCGCGGTCAACATTTTGATTGGGCGGCCCTTAACGCAATATCCATGAAGACTATTAACTAAACTGGCCTGATAGTGGGCGTTATCCTCAACTGATAGCACCTTCCAAGTATCAGCGATTAACTCACTTTTGACTATTTCAGCTTCTTGCGCGAATTCAAACAACTCGTCCTTCATATTCCCTCACTCTGAACGTACACAATTTTTCGCTATTAAGTCATTAGCTTGAAACTTTAACGTTAGTTGAGAAATGGATGAATTCAAGCGCTCAACACGCGCTCACGACTAAAGACTAATCCTTGAAATTCAGTGAAAAGCTATGCTGGCTATTTGGCACTTAAAAGCATTGCGTGCTCGATATGTCAGCATTTCGACAAAACGCAAAGGCTTAAGAATATCTTAATTTTTCCCGCACAGACTCTTTGTCGACTATTGAACGAATGCTAAGGCGAACCATGCTAAACCGCGAAGTTTCTGCCACCCAATGGTATGCGCAACAACTGTTACTCCCCTGCTTTGTTGGATTAGTGATCCTGACGTTTATCCATCAGTTGTCGTTAGATCTTTTACTCGCAAACTGGTTGTTCGCGCTGGAAGGTGGAAACGGCTGGAGCTTACGCCATCAGTGGTTTCTCGAAACAGTGATTCATAGTGGTGGCAGACATCTGGTTACCGCGGCTTCAGTATTGGCTATTGTACTGACGGTGTTGAGTCACTTTATCAACACGCTTAAGCCATATCGCAAAGCGCTTTGGATGTTACTGGGCAGCGTCGCCAGCACTATTTTATTGGTGAGATATGGCAAACAGATCACTAACGTGAGCTGTCCTTGGGACCTCACATTATTTGGTGGCACTAAGCCCTATATTGAATTTCCGCAAACCTTGAATTCCAACTTAAGCCTTGGCCAATGTTATCCCGGTGGCCACAGCAGTGGCGCGTTTGCATGGGTAGCACTTTACTATGTTGCCTTAGTCCATCGCCCGCAAAGCCGCAGAATTTGGTTAGCGGTGGCTATGATGATTGGACTTACATTTGGCATCGCACAGGAACTTCGTGGTGCACACTTTCTTAGTCACGATTTGACCAGCCTGTTGATGGCATGGCTAATAGCAACCACATTCTATTGTTTAATTTACCGTCCTTGGCAAAGCACCCAGCGCGCTGAATTAAAAGTAAAGCCACTAGCGGCGCTGGCGAACTAAGCTAGAAATAAGCGCTCTCAAAGCTGCAGGCTTTACCATCTTCGCCATGTAGTGGTAACCACGTTGTTCAACATCATCGATCACCGCTTTATTGGTATTAGCGGTGATCAAAATCCCCGGGAGATACTCGCCATAAGCGGCACGGATGGCGTCCATCGCATCAACCCCGTTTTTACCATCGTCAAGATGGTAATCCGCCAACACGATATCCGGTGCAACCCCCTTCAAGCCCAATTTTATCCGCGCATCATCAATATCGTTAGCGCAAATAACATCGCACTGCCAACGGGTAAGTAAGCTTTCAAGCCCTGCTAAAATGGTTTCTTCGTTATCGATACAGAGCACCTTTACACCCGCCAAGGTTTTCACCGCCGCTTGAATCTTATTAAATTTAGGTGCAGAAGCGACTGAGCCCATAGGCACAGAGACAGAGAACATCGACCCTTTGCCGTGAATTGAATGGACTTTGATATCATGCTCTAGCACCTTGCTGATGCGTTCGGCAATCGCCAAGCCCAGTCCCAACCCATTGGCGCTCTTTGAGTGCGGGTTATCAATGCGTTTAAATTCTTGGAAAATTGATTTCAGTTGAGCCGGTTCGATGCCGCAGCCGGTATCAAGCACTTGAATTTCCAATATGCCTTTTCGATGGCGACACCCAATAAGCACCTTACCGCCCTTAGCGTATCGAAAGGCGTTGGTGAGGAAGTTTTGAATGATACGGCGCAACAACGCCGGATCTGAATTGACAGTGGCTTTACACGGCACCACCTTAAACCGAATGTGGCTATCAGCCGACATCGCTTCAAACTCAACCGCCATGGTGGAGATTATCTCTTCAATAGAGAAATCACGGCGTTTAACATCCACTTTGCCAGAATCCAAGCGCGAAATATCCAGCAGATCAGTAAGCAGTTCACCGGCGTTTTTCAGCGACACGTTGATGTGGTTGAGTGTCAATTGCACATCGGTTGGCACATTAGGATGCTGATTTAGCGATGCGGTGAACAAGCGTGCAGCATTCAATGGCTGCATCAAGTCATGCCCCACCGCGGCTAAAAATCGACTTTTAGAGGCGTTTGCCATCTCCTCTTGCGCTTTAGCTTCAAGCAGTTGGCTATTGAGTAACGCCAATTCGTAGGTACGTTCACGTACCCGCGCCTCCAAGTTTTCATTAGCGGCTTGCAACGCTTTTTGCTGCTCGCGGTATTGGGTAATGTCGGTAAAGGTCATTACAAAACCGCCATCCGGCATTGGGTTACCCTGAATTTTAATGACCTTGCCATCTTTGCGTTGCCGCTCAGAGCTATGAGCAGAACCCGCGCGCATATGATTCAGCCGCTTTTCTACATGCTCATCAATGCTACCTACACCGCAATAGCCGCGCGCGGCGTTAAATCGAATCACTTTCGCAATCGGCATCCCCGGTTGCAAAAAGTCTTTTGGATAACGATATAACTCCTCGTAACGATAGTTCCACGCCACTAGATTAAGATCTTTATCGACCACGCTCATCCCTTCATTGGCGTGTTCAATCGCAGCACGCAGCATATCTTGGCTTAGCAAGACTTGCGATGATGCGTCATCCACCAAGCTAAACACTTCGTCAAGCGCCAAATCACGGCCTTCAAGTACTGAGTCCATCACCACGGCCGCACTTGAAGCCCCTAACACACCGGCGAGCAGGTGCTCAGTATGATTGATCAATCCACGCGAGGCGGACTTATGCCAACTATCACTGCGCACAGCTTCGGGAGAAAAACGTGAAAAGCTTTCATAGGCGCGGGTTGGACTGACGAAGCGACTGGCCAAGATCAGCAAATCTTGCTGACTGATCTGTACCGCGCGGCGGTTACCACTGTTTCTCATCTGCCCCGGAATAACAAAGGCACTGGCTTGAATACGGTCAACAACCCCAGCCCGAAACCAAATCGAACCGAGGATATAAAAGATAAAGTTGGCGATAAGCGAGGTCAAAATATCGTGAATATTGGGCGTAACATCAGTGAACGTTGACATACCGTGAGTAAATAGATCACCTGAAATTGCCGCATCACGAAATAGCAGTACACCCCACAACACAAAACCAACAGCTAAGCCCAGCATCACCCCGGAGCGATTCGCTCGCTTCCAATAAAGCCCACCAACCACTGCAGGCGCTAACTGCGCAAACGAGCCAAACGCCAACATACCGAGGTGAGATAAAGAATCATTAGTTTGAAAACTAAGATAGGCCACGTATCCCATCGCTAAAATCAGCACGATAGAAATGCGCCGCACATACAGCAGTTGCGTCGAGAATTGGCTAAAATTACCGCGCTTAATTTGGCCTGTGCGCAACAATACAGGCACCAACCACTCATTACTGATCATGATACTGATGGTCACCACCGCAACAATCACCATACCGGTTGCCGCCGACATAGTACCCAACAGAGCGACCACAGCTAACCACTCTTTTCCCAATGCCAGCGGCAAATTAATCACATAGGTATCGGGTGAAACAGTATCGCCCAGCAGCAACTTCCCTGCTAACGCCATCGGCCCAACAAAGGCGGCAAATAGCACCAAATACAACGGAAACACCCAGCGCGCTTTACGTAAATTACGCTCATTTTGCGCCTCTACCACCATCACATGAAAGATACGTGGCATACAAAGAAATGCTGCCATTCCCACCACAACATCGGGAATAATCGACTCTAGGCGCATGTTAGGATGTTGAATGATGCCCGCGGTTGATGCTTGCTCCCACAAATTGCCAAAGCCACCAAACACACCGAATACCACCACTACCCCAAGCACGATAAAGGCGGTCAATTTGACCAAAGACTCAAAGGCGATGGCAAACATCATACCGGGGTTATGCTCGGTAGCATCGAGCTTGCGAGTACCAAATAGAATGGCAAACACCGCTAACCACACCGAGAGCATTAACGCGACGAGGGTGCCATTGAGCGGTTCGCCTTTAGGTTGAAACAGGTTAAAGCCAAACACCATGGCTTTAAGTTGCAAAGCGATATACGGCATGATGCCGAACATCGCAATTAAGGTGATGAATACCGCCAGAGGTTGCGATTTGCCATAGCGAGCCGCAATAAAGTCAGCCACTGAGGTGATATTTTGCGCCTTAGACACAATCACCATCTTACGCAGCAGCGTGAAACCCACCAAAAACACCAGAATTGGCCCAATGAAAATTGGCACAAACGACCAAAAATCATTTGCAGATTGCCCCACCGTACCGAGAAAACTCCAAGACGAACAATAAACAGCGAGACTCAGCGCATAGGTCCAGTGTTGCAGTTTTTTGGTCACATTGCTGAACCATCGTTCAGCCCCCCACGCCAGCAAACACAGCAGGCAAACATAAAACAGCGCAAAGGCAGCGACCAACCAAGTTAAATTCATCATCAATTCCGTTACAGCATGAAAGTCAGCTGTTTGTTATTGTTTCTAAAAGTCCAAAGCCCATAAGCTACCGCAAATAGCACAAATGCGAAATATCACTTATGCCACCGATGGTTAGCGCAAAAAGATGCAGTAAATTTACGTCTAAAAATGGCTTATTCAAGACAATTGTAGCACGTCAAACTAGCCGTTATCTTCTTGAAAAATAAACCTAAAGTATAAATCGACCAATGTCTAATAGAATGGCATACGGCATACAAACATACTTTTGCGACATGCATCACTGAAATGGAAAGAGTTTATGTGCTCACAACCAATGACTTATAAAGTGCCGGATTCTGTTGCTTCAAGTGCGTTGATTAATGACGAAAAATACAAACGCATGTATCAAGAATCAATAGTTAATCCAGAAGGATTTTGGCGCGAACATGGCAAGCGCATCGATTGGATGAAGCCATATACCAAAATCAAGCAAACCTCTTTCGATGATCATAACCTCTCGATTCAGTGGTTTTATGATGGAACATTGAATGCCAGCGTTAACTGCTTGGATCGCCATCTGGAAAAGAACGGTGACACGGTTGCTATTCTTTGGGAAGGCGATGATGCCAAAGAACAACGCAAACTGACGTATGCTCAGTTGCATAAAGAAGTATGTAAATTTGCCAACGCGCTGCGCAGTCAAGGCGTACGTCGTGGGGATGTTGTCACCATGTACATGCCAATGGTGCCAGAAGCGGCCATCGCAATGCTGGCTTGTGCTCGCATCGGTGCGGTGCACTCCGTTGTCTTTGGTGGTTTCTCACCCGACTCCATCGCCTCACGTATCATCGACGGCAAATCAAAAGTCGTGTTGACCTCAGATGAAGGTTTACGCGGTGGCCGCGCAATTCCACTGAAGCGCAATATTGATGAAGCGCTATCTAATCCAGATGTCACCACAGTAGAAAAAGTGATCGTGCTTAAACGTACTGGCAATGACATTAACTGGGTGGAAGGACGTGACGTTTGGTGGCATTCACTGACCGAAACAGCTTCAGAATTTTGTGAACCAGAAGAGATGAACGCAGAAGATCCACTGTTTCTGCTGTATACCTCTGGTTCCACCGGTAACCCGAAAGGTGTGTTACACACCACCGGCGGTTACATGGTTTATGCTTCAATGACCCATGAGTACGTTTTTGATTATCGTCCGGGTGAGGTTTACTGGTGTACCGCTGATGTGGGTTGGATTACTGGCCACAGCTATATGGTGTACGGACCGCTGGCGAACTGCGCAACAGTTTTGATCCATGAGGGTGTACCGAACTCACCTAACCCAGGGCGTTTAGGTGAAATGATTGACCGACATAAAGTCAATATTCTCTACACTGCCCCAACCCTTATTCGTGCATTGATGGCCGAAGGTAAAGAGCAGTTCTCCGCTTATAAAGGTGATTCCCTGCGCGTAATGGGCTCCGTGGGTGAACCCATCAACCCAGAAGCATGGCGTTGGTATCATGAAGTCATCGGTCATGAAAACTGTCCGATTGTGGATACTTGGTGGCAAACCGAAACCGGCGGTATTTTGATTACCCCGCTGCCAGGTGCAACTGACACTAAACCAGGCTCGGCAACGCGACCATTCTTTGGGGTTCAACCTGCGTTGGTCGATAACACTGGCGCGATATTGGAAGGGGCAACTGAAGGTAACTTGGTGATTCTGGATTCATGGCCTGGCCAAATGCGCACCGTTTACGGTGACCATGATCGCTTTGCGCTGACCTACTTCAAGACTTTCCGCGGCATGTATTTTACCGGTGACGGTGCTCGTCGTGATGAAGACGGTTACTACTGGATTACCGGCCGTGTGGACGATGTTATTAACGTATCGGGTCACCGGTTAGGTACTGCGGAAATTGAAAGCGCGTTGGTTGCCCACGATTTAGTCGCTGAAGCCGCCGTTGTTGGTTATCCACATGATATTAAGGGTCAAGGTATCTATGCCTACGTCACCCTGAATAAGGATACCGAGCCATCTGAAGCGCTTCGTCAAGAGTTACGTCAATGGGTCCGCAAAGAGATTGGTGCATTGGCAACTCCAGATCTCATTCAGTGGGCCACAGGCTTACCGAAGACACGTTCAGGTAAGATCATGCGTCGCTTCCTGCGTAAGATTGCGGCGAACGAGATCACTAACTTGGGCGACTCTTCTACACTGGCAGATCCAGCGGTTATTGACACTTTGATCGAAACCCGTTTGAACCGTGCAGAATAAAATCATTTAGATACCAAAAAGCCCTGATTATTCAGGGCTTTTTTATTGCGTTCTATCTTCGGAGGAGACATACAGACTCGATTACTTGAGCATATCGCTTACTTCTTGATCAAATAGATTCTTAATCAAACCAGAAAACTCACTAATAAAGTGGATCTGCTCGATGGTGGCCTTTTGGTGCGCAACCTTGCCCAACACCTCTTCTAAGTCATACACCACTGCATCAATTTCGCGGATCACCGTGTTGCGTTGAGCAAACGATAGCTCAGGATTTTGGCCACAAATCATAATAATCTGCGCAGCCAACTGCTCCTCAAACAACTCCAGCACTGAACTTTCGCTGGGATCAGTACCCACGACAGTGAAGAGCGCTAAATTTTCACTCAAATACTGGATTAGATGCGCATATCCATCTTTATCTGTAACCATCATTCCTACTCATCAAGAACGTAATCTTACGAAAATGGGATAAAATTATTGTAACCATTTCATTATTATTTAGTTAATACCATGACACATTGATCCGGCATAAATTTATCGCGCTTTTACTCTGTTCGCTCCAATGACAACACAAAATTTATCGGTACAACGCTGAAAATATCGTCCAGTTGACTGATTTTAGCTAACTTTTTTAGACCACTGCTTAATTCGAAGTCATCTAGTGCCAGTACCACTGGCCGATATGGCACCACCAGCAGCCGCGAAGGTGAAAGTTTGACAATTGTTAAACTTAACCGAAGTCGCTGGGTTATGCCGTGTAGCGACAGCGTTGCATCGACATCCAACACCCGTGGCGATGCTACCTCGAGCGCTGACAGCCATTGTGTGGTAATTGACGCGGTTAAATCGACTTTGGGGTATTTGGAAACTTCAAACAAAACACTACGTAACAAGCCATCGCGCTGTTCAAGGCCTGAGTCAACCGTAGCCAGTGCAATCGACATCGCAAAACGGACGTCATCTTTTAATGTCGCAGTTTCAATCTGAAAATGATGGGCTTCAGCGATATTCTGTGACTTGATGGACACAGCATAAAGAGAGGAACGTTGCGGATTAAGTTGCCAATCTGCCGCATGGACATACGGCAAAACGACACACAATACAGCCGTTAGCCATCTGTACATAACACCCCCTGTGTCAACTGATAGCGCTACGCTAACTAAGTCTATGGAGAATTAACTTAAAGTTAGTTCACCACTCAGGGGGTTGCAACTCGAGCAATTATTAAGGCGCTAAGCGATCAATCGTCCAACTGTTATCGGCTTCACGGCTATATAAAAAGCGATCATGCAGTCGCTTTTCACCGCCTTGCCAAAACTCGACTGATTCAGGCTCCACGCGGTATCCACCCCAAAATTTCGGTAACGGCACTTCCCCAGCGGCAAACTTGTTTTTCATTTCAACAAACTTGGCTTCAAGGACTTGCCGGGCTGAGATTTTTGAGGATTGATTCGATACCCACGCGGCAATTTGGCTGTCTTTCGGACGCGAAAGAAAATACTTCAAAACTTCCGCCGAGGATAACTTAGTGGCAGTGCCATTTACTGCCACTTGTCGCTCCAACGGATGCCATGGAAATAACAGATTAACGGCGCTGTTATGGGCAATATGCTGCGCTTTGCGACTTTCTAAGTTGGTGAAAAACACAAAGCCTTTTTCATCAAAGCGCTTTAGTAACACAATGCGTTGAAATGGACGATGTTGCTCATCAACGGTGGCCACCACCATTGCAGTAGGGTCTGTTAATTTGGCGTCCACCGCCTGCTGCATCCACCGTTCAAACAAGCTAAACGGGCTCGCAGGCAGATCGGAGCGCCGCAAACCGCCTTGGGTATATTCCCGTCGAATATCGCTTAAATCAGACATGTTATTCCCTTTGCATCCTGGCGGATTAAAGTTCGGTCGGCTGCAAATATTGATGTTCGCAGCGTTGATAGTGGCTAAAGTGTAGCGCGTAACCCTGTTCCATCGTTAAGCTGCATTGGCCTAAGCGCACATGAGCCGGATAATCTTGCGTCATCGGTGCAGCGTTAAAGCCAATCACATCCCACGCCCCCGGTGCCAATGCATGTAATAACGTCGCGAAAATATCGACATTCTGCTTGGTCAAATCGAGATTGGTCTCAAAACTAACGTAAGAAGTATCTTCTTGCGGTGTCACGTGAATGGTGAAGTAGTCTTTACCTCTGATCCCATTGACCGAGTAACCAAACGGCTCAAATAGAAAATCATCGATGGCAAAATCCCCCAGCAGCTGATTAAGCTGCAAGCGTTGACGCACGCCGTCGATCGTTTGTCTTGAAGAGGTTAGATACTGCGCGGTCTCTCCGCCAATATGGTACATCAACAACTCATTGGTGATGTCGCCTTGCTCAGCGGCGTAGGGTCTGTCGCTATAAAAAATATAGTGATGATGAGAGTCCAGATGGCCAAAGCGGTACGCTTTACCTGAGATTTTTTCACGCAACAGCTTCAGGTCGTCTTCGAATGAAGAAGCCTGTAGATGCGCCAAATATTCATTTTTACGCTGATAACTAGCAAAGGCGATCGCCTCAACACCAAGCGTATCAATAAACAGCGTCGCCGCATGAACCAAGGTTGTGGTGCCACAAGTGAGCATCAAAAAGTGATCATCCCAGACAAACAGACTGGATTCACTTAACAGATAGGCATCGCAATACTCATTGCTAACCGACGACAGGATCTCTGCGTTAGCTTTGCTCACCATGGATTGCCAAAACGGCCGACCAAGTGAACGCAGCGATGGCGTATCCTGCGTCACAATGATTTCGATTTTTTTCTCTGAACCTTCAAAAAACATGTTCCGTACCTGATATGAGCCGCCAAATCGCGGCTCTAAACCAAATTCACGCTATCAAGCAAAGTCTTCCAAGTAGGTGTAACCCTTAATACCGAGATGTAATTCTTCTAAGATTGAAGCGCGTTCATCTTCTTCAATATGGGTATTCACCAATTCTTCGTATGTGCGCATAAACGACACGGCATCTAAGTTCACGTAACGTAACACGTCAGCTACGGTATCGCCGGCGAATACCGTTTCGATATTTGGCAAACCGTTTTCATCTACGCGCACCACTGCTGAGTTGGTATCGCCAAACAAGTTATGAAGGTCACCCAAAATCTCTTGGTACGCCCCCACCAAGAAGAAGCCCAGCAAATACGGGCTTTCAGCGCTCCATGCAGGCACTGGCAGTGTTGTTTCAATCCCTTGACCATCTACGTACTGATCGATAGTACCGTCGGAGTCACAGGTAATGTCCAGCATCACGGCACGGCGCTCTGGCGCCTTGTCCAAACCACTGAGAGGCAGTACCGGGAAGACTTGATCAATACCCCAAGCATCAGGCAACGACTGGAACAATGAGAAGTTAACGAAGAACTTATCCGCCAGCTTTTCGTTCAGCTCATCAATAATTGGGCGATGGTAGCGATTCTTAGGGCTCATCATCCCTTGCAGCTCATGGCAAACACGCAGGTTGGTCTGTTCCGCCCATGCGCGCTGCTCAAGGCTTAATTGCCCTAAGGCGAACAATGAATGTGCTTCTGCCAAGTCAGACTGCGAGTCGTGGAAGATCTCAATCAATGCACGGCTATCGCCACGTTCACGAATGTCAGTCCAAGATTGCCACATGTTGTGCAGCAGTTGTGGCGCATCTTCTTCTGGCTCAGTGATCACTTCTGGCGCATAAGCTTCAGTACCAATCACGTCGGCAATCAATACGGCGTGGTGGGCGGTTAAGTAACGACCAGATTCGGAAATCAACCGAGGTACAGGCTGTTCGTATTCCGCACACACGTCAGCCAAGGTACTGACGATGTTGTTGGCGTACTCAGTCAAACCATAGTTCATTGAGTTATTACTTTGGCTACGAGTACCGTCGTAATCCACCGCCAAACCACCACCAACGTCAAAGCAGTTAATTTGCGCCCCCAGCTTACGCAGTTCGCAATAGAAACGTGCCGCTTCACCGACACCATGGCGAATATCGCGGATGTTGGCAATTTGCGATCCCAAATGGAAGTGCAGCAGTTGCAGTGATTCGAGCATATCGTTTTCTTTCAGCTCATCGATCACTTTTAACACTTGCGCCGCAGACAGACCGAATTTTGACTTCTCGCCACCGCTGGCTTGCCATTTGCCTTTGCCTTGGAATGCCAAACGCGCACGCAGACCAAGACGAGGGGTCACGCCCAGCTCTTTTGCTTCACGCAGTACAATCTTCAGCTCAGACATCTTCTCGAGCACGATATACACTTTATGGCCGAGCTTTTCGCCAATCAGCGCCAAGCGAATGTATTCTTTATCTTTGTAGCCATTACACACAATCACAGAGCTGGCTTTTTGCGCCATCGCCAGTACCGCCATCAACTCTGGCTTACTGCCGGCTTCTAGGCCTAACTGAGACACCACTTTGCTCTTTTGGCTGGCAATGATCTCTTCAACAACAGACTGCTGCTGGTTCACTTTAATTGGATAAACCAACAGATAGTCTGAGCCATAGTCATAACGCTCAATCGCTTGGTTAAACGCCTGACACAAGTTGTCTACGCGTTGACACAAGATCTGCGGAAAACGCACCAACACTGGCATGCTCACGCCAGCTTTCACCATATCTTTGGCCAGCTCGTTTAAGCTGATCCGGCTGTTGGAATTTGCTGGTTCAGGCGAAACTGTCACTTCACCTTCATCGTTAACCCCATAAAATCCCTGACTCCAGTACGCAACGTTATATCCGGTACGGGCATCATCAATCGACCAATCACTCATTATATTCAGCCTGTGATAGTGGTTATTTGGTAATCGTCAGTGCTGACGCTACCAGTTGTTGAACGTAAGCAGGCAGTGCAAAACTGGCCTGATGTAAAGCTGGCGTATAATAACGGGTCACCAGCCCTGCCCGTTTAAATCGTGTCGTAATCTCAGCTACCGGCAGCTGTTTTGCGTCAACATCATCTGTTGCCCAGACAAAGGTCATACAACCGCCGATATAGGTGGGCACTGCCGCTTGGTAGAAGGTGCAATCGTTGACGTAAGAATGCATGCGCCGCACGGTATTACTGATTTCATCTTGCTGCAGAAACGGCACACCGTTTTGCGCTACAAAAATGCCGTTGTCATTCAGCAAACGTTTACAGTGCTCATAAAATTCTGAACTGAACAGTACCTCGCCTGGTCCCACCGGATCTGTGCAGTCCGAAATAATCACATCAAATTTTTCTGTCGCTGTACGAACGTACTCCAAACCGTCGTTAATCACCAAATTTAGGCGAGGATCGTCGTAGGCTCCATTTGAGTGTGCTGGAAAATAGCTTTTACACATCTCCACTACCGCAGCGTCAATCTCCACCATGGTAATGGCTTCAACACTTGAGTGCTTCACTACTTCGCGCAAAATGCCACCATCACCGCCGCCGATAATCAACACGCGCTTGGCACTGCCATGGGCCAATAACGGCACGTGAGTCAGCATTTCATGATAGATAAACTCATCCCGCTCAGTCGTTTGAATTGCGCCGTTCAGCGCCATCACCTTGCCTAAGGCTTGGGTTTCAAAAATACTCAGATGCCACTGTTCTGTTCGCTGTTCAAACAGTATGTTTTCAACTTCAAAGTACTGACCGTAGCCTTGATGCAGTGTTTCATAATAAAGCGCTTTGTTTTGCATGTACCGGTCCGAAAACGGGATAAAAAAGAAAATGCTCAAACCCCAGTTGCTTTCATCCAGAAAGACCGGGGGCGACCGTCGCAGCGGCGACACTCATCAGTGGGTATTATTGGCCTCTTCACGGCCAGAATTGATGCGGATAAGCGTGAGGTGCTTCAAGCGAATATCATCGTAATGACAGCCGACAGCTACCAGGTCTTCTGGCACTTTACGGTAAAGTGCAACAAATAAATGGTTGTGCATTAGCTAAAGACCCTCTTAACCCCGCGTTGATATATGCGCAACAGCGGTTAATGACTCATAAACCATAAAACCCAATAAGCCCAAGTGTTGGCCAGACACCGACACTCCCATAAAACGGCGCAATTAAACCTTGCTACCGTCCAGATTGCAAGCATCAATCGTCTCGATTATTCCGCTTTTACTTCATCACGCCACAATCTCGAAAAAGCCTGCGCTAATTTCGAGCGAAATAGTACAAAAATTCATTGTGTTAATCAAAAAAAGCTGAGTTGATAACAGTGACGGATCAAATTTAGTAACAAAGGGTTTTAACCGCGTAAAAACTACCCAGATGAGTGCCTGCCCTCGCGGCTGCATTGCTGTATAATCAAGTTCAACTTCTGCAGCAAATTTTGAGATCCTTATGGTCGAACTGGGAAAAACCTGCCACTTACCTGTTGTTAAGCACGTTGAATTTGGGGTTTACCTCAACGCTGATGCCTTTGGTCAGGTGTTGTTACCGCGTAAATACGTGCCAGAACAATGTGAAATCGGCGATGAAATCGAGGTATTTATTTACCTTGATTCTGAAGACACACCAATTGCCACCACCCGCAAGCCTTTGGCTCAGGTCGGTGAGTTTGCCTATCTCAAAACAGTTGCCACAGGACGTTACGGTGCCTTTCTCGATTGGGGCTTAGATAAAGATCTGTTACTGCCTTTTTCTGAACAACGCCAACAAGCAGAGGAAGGCCGCAGCTATTTAGTCTATGTCCATGTGAATCGTGCGGACGAACGTATCGTCGCCTCCGCTAAAATCGACAAATTTATCGATAAAACCCCTGCCAACTACCGTAACGGTGAACAAGTCAACATTATCGTCGCGGGCAAGTCAGACTTGGGCCAAAAAGTGATTGTTAACCAACAGCACTGGGGCGTGATCCACCAAAGCGACCTGTTTAGAAATGTACGTTATGGCCAAGCGCTGACAGCGTTTATCAAGCAGGTACGAGCTGATGGCAAACTTGATATTGTGCTGCAAAAGCATGACCGTGAAGCATTAGACGCCCAATCGCAACAGATTTTGAAACGCTTGAATCAGGCCGCCGGCTTCCTGCCATTTAGTGATAAAACTTCACCAGAGGTTATTTACGCAGAACTTGGTATGAGCAAAAAGGCCTTTAAGAAAGCGATTGGCGGACTTTACAAAGCGGGCAAAATTGAGATTAGTGATGAGGGTATTCGCACTGCCGAATAATCTATGCAGCGGGTGTTGCACGTCATCAGCAACGCCCATTACGCCGATTTAAGGAGAAAACTCAGCGATGAAATTAGATGCACTGGAAGCCCGCGTAATCGGCTGCTTACTAGAAAAAGAAACCACCACCCCAGATCAATATCCGCTATCCGTAAACGCCTTGACACTCGCCTGTAATCAAAAAACCAGCCGAGAACCCGTAATGGATCTCAGTGAAGCTGAGGTGCTTGATACCTTGAGCCGCCTGCAACAGCAGCGTTTAGTGACTGAAGCCAGTGGTTTTGGTAGCCGCGTCAGCAAATATCAACATAGATTCTGCAATACCGAGTTTTCCGACTTACAGTTCAGCGATGCCGAACGCGCCATTGTCTGCGTGTTACTGTTGCGCGGCCCACAAACCGCGGGCGAACTGCGTACCCGCTGTCAGCGCCTATATGAATTTAACGACCTGCTGCGAGTCGAAAGCACGCTACAACAGATGCAACAAAAATCTTGGTTAGTGCAGCTCGCCAAAGAGCCGGGTAAACGTGAGATTCGTTTCGCACAAACCTTTACCGATGTGGATGAGGCGCAAATAGCGAATGAGCCGATCGCCATCAGCAGCCAAAGCCCTCGTAGCTCGTTAGAGCAACGTGTCACCGAACTTGAGCAACAAGTGGAAGCGCTGCAACAACAACTTGCCCAACTACTTGATTAATAACACACTATTTCAGCCATCCATCCACAGGAACCCCATGAACACGACAACGGAAATAAGTAGTTCAGCGGTACGCCAGATTCGCCTGATAGCCGCCGTTGAGGTCCGCCGTTTGTTAAGTCAAACCAAAGGCTTAATGACCTTAGCCGCGTACGTACTACTTTGGTTGCTGTTACTGCTGTTTGTTATCCGCGATGCGGTCAACATGATGCAACAACCGCAAGCGTACGACATGGTAATGGGGCTGTTTGGTGACGGTGCATTCAGTAACTTGTTTAAATGGCCAGTCGCGGAATATGCCGTGTATTGGGTGTTTGCGATTATGTTGCATCCCATGTTCGCAACTATGTTATCTGCAGGGCAATTTGCTGATGATATTCAACGCGGTACTTTTCGGTTTTTGAGTTTGCATTGCAGCCGCACCTCACTTTTTTTTGGCCGCTTTGCTGGCGCCTTACTGGTGATGGCGTTGTTGACTGCAGCCACGGTGCTGATCACTATGGTGATGGCACTAGTCCGAGCTCCGCAATTAGCCTCCGATGCTGTCTTAGGTGGCTTATTGATGTGGTTGGTGATTATGGCGATTATTCTGCCCTACATCGCCTTGATGTCATTGCTGTCGGTGATTGCCGCCAACAGCAAACAAGCCATTATCTACGCTGTATTATATTTTACCCTGCTCACTATCGTAATTTGGGCAGCCAATATGCTGTTCACCCCGCTCACTAACCTTAATTACCTCCTACCGGGTGCATTTTCTGAAGACTTTTATCGCAGCACACCCGCGCAAGCCATTCAGCACCTACTACTGCCACTCGGCCAAAGTGTGCTGTTTTTAGGCTTAGGATATTACGCATTTAGACGGAGTGATGTATGAGTCTAATTAAGTGCCACCAGCTTAGCCGTCGTTACGGCAGCAAACTTGCACTCGATAATATCGAGTTAGATTTAGCCGCTGGCCGGCCCATTGCATTAGTGGGCCCAAATGGCGCGGGCAAAACGACCCTATTTAGTCTGTTGTTGGGCTACATTCATCCCTCTGCAGGTAGCATCGAAATATTGGGAATGCTGCCGGGTGACAAAGAACTGCGCAACCAAATTGGCGCACTGCCGCAAGATGCACAATTGGACCCTGATTTCAGTTTGTTGCAGCAGTTAACCCTATTTGCCGAACTAAGAGGCATGTCTCCCAAAGCGGCAAAACGAGAAGCAGAGCGAGTACTATCGCTGGTACAACTCAGTGATGCTCAGCAATATAAGCCATCCGCTCTCAGTCACGGCATGAGCAAGCGCGTTGCTATTGCCCAAGCCTTTATTGGCAGCCCCAAGCTTATTTTGCTAGATGAACCCACCGCGGGGATTGATCCTGCTAACGCCCGCATCATTCGCGAGATCATTAGTCAACAAGCCAACGACACCACCTTTGTCGTGAGTTCGCATAATCTTGATGAGCTTGAACGTTTGTGTGATCGGGTAGTGTATTTAGAACAGGGACAACTTAAACAACAGGTTTCATTGGGTGAAGTCAACAGTATTAGCCACTATTACACCTTGCAACTGCAACAAGCAGATGATGCGCGCGTGCAGCAGGCGATCGCCAGCCTTGAAGGGGTGCAAAAAGTGAACATTGCCAGCCAACATACCTTTGTAATTGAATATCTTCCGTCTGCAACTGCGTTAGATATCGCCTTGCTCAATTTGTGTAAACAACACGGCTGGCATTACCGCTTATTACTCAACGGTCGTTCACTGGAAAATACCCTCTTCGCCACATCTTAATGCTGCTCTGCTGGCAGTGATTAGCTGCCAGTCTCGTAGGCTCCGCAAGAAAAAAGCTAACAATTTCTTGCTACTACCAAGGTCGCACTTCACCCTCTGTTATAATTCCGTCTAAGCTTTAAAGAGTACGCATTTTGGAGCTTTTGGATGGAACAAACCTCAACAAATAATCCCCCTACACTATTGGTCATCGATGATATTCCAGAAAATCTGACCCTGATGTACCAGCTCTTTAAAGATGAATACAAAGTCAAAGGCGCAAATTGCGGCATTCGGGGGATAGATATTGCAGAGAATAGTCTGCCAGATCTCATTCTTTTAGACATTATGATGCCCGAAATGGATGGTTATGAGGTCTGTCGGCGTTTAAAACAAAACCCACATACCCGCGGTATTCCCATTATTTTTCTGACCGCCAAAGCAGAGAAGATTGATGAATCACGCGGATTGCAATTAGGCGCGGTCGACTACATCACCAAACCAATAAACCCCGATATCGTAAAGTGTCGGGTGAAAACGCATATTGCCCTGAAATTGGCCAATGATCTGCTACGAGGCGAAAATCAATCCTTAGGCAAAGAAGTTGAACGCCGCACTCGAGAGGCACTCAAACAGCGCGAAGAACTACAATCTATTCAAGATATTACTTTTTATGCCATGGTGTCGTTAGCAGAAACCCGCGATAACGAAACTGGTAGTCATATCTGCCGCACCCAACATTATATAAAGTGTCTTGCGCAGCAGTTGCGCTTAAACCCGCTTTATCAGGACGAAATTGATGACACCATGATCGACCTGCTTTTCAAATCTGCGCCACTGCATGACATAGGTAAAATTGGCATCTCAGATACTATCCTGTTAAAAAAAGGCAAACTAACCCCCGAAGAATTTACCATCATGAAAAACCACACCACCATAGGTTATGTAGCGATTCAAAAGGCCGAAGTTGTGACCGGCAAGACGATGGACTTTCTTAAATATGCCAAAGAGATAGCGTATTATCACCATGAACACTGGGACGGAAATGGTTACCCTAAAGGCTTATCGGGGCGAGATATTCCATTATCAGCACGTCTGATGGCCGTTGCCGATGTTTATGATGCACTTATTAATCGCCGCGTTTATAAAGAAGCATTTACCCACCAAGACGCGGTGAATATGATTGTCGATGGAAAAGGAACTCACTTCGACCCAGACATCATTGACGCCTTTTTAGACATTACAGATGAGTTATGGGAAATAGCGCAACGCTATCACAATTGATATGGAATTTAGTTAGCCTGATGGATGTTAGATGACACAAAATATTAGCACCCAAGCATGGGTTTGGCGTTCAATGGTAAAAACCGGCATTGTTCCGCTGATTTTAGTGGAATCGTTGCTGATCGCCATTTATTTGCTGAGTAATCATTTTATTAGCAGCGATAACATGCACTACATCTATCGGCAAGTGAATAAAGAGCTGCAAATATCCTCTGCACGCGAAGCTAAGATCATCGGCGAGCAGCTAGAAAACATCAGTAAAATTACCCAAATCTATCGTGCCGAGGCCACTCGCATACTGCAAAATCCGTTAACCGAAAATGCCGCTGAACAGGCAAATTTAGGGCTCGGGGACAGCGGCGTAGTTTACAGTAAGCAAGATCTTGGCGGTGCCGCTTCATACTACTCAGCGATTACCCGCGATAAAGACCTTCGCAAAGTCTATTCTTTGGCGCAACTCGATCCGCTGATGAAACAGCTGCAACAAAGTAATCCAATGGTTGCCGCCATCTATTTCAATAGTTGGGACTCCTATAACCGCATCTATCCTTGGTTACAGTCAAACGTGCAATTTCCGTCCGACATGAACATTCCCGAGTTCAACTTTTACTATCTCGCGGACGCCAAACACAATCCAACTAAAGAGGTTGTATGGACCGATGTGTATATCGACCCCGCCGGTCAAGGTTGGATGGCATCTGCCATCGCGCCAGTCTATAACGGCGATTTTTTAGAAGGCGTCGTGGGGCTGGATTTAACGGTTAGCTCGATTGTGCAAAACATTCAGCAGTTAAATATCCCGTGGGATGGCTATGCGGTATTGGCCAGTGACAACGGCTCTATCATGGCCTTGCCGCCACAAGGCGAACAAGATTTCGGATTAAAGGAACTAACAGAGTTCAACTATCAACAAGCGATCAGCAAAGAAGTATTTAAGCCCGACGCCTTCAACTTAAACAAACGCGCCGACACCGCCGCCTTAAGTGAAATGCTCAAACAAAGTCCGCAAGGAATTATGCAGACCGTGCTGCATGGCGAAAATAAGCTAGTGGCATGGTCACTGATCCCGCAAACCCAATGGTTACTGCTCAACATCGTGGATGAAAACAAGATGTATGCCGAATCGCGGGCACTGGAAAACAAATACCAGCACATCGGCTATTTATTGATTGGCGGTTTGGTCGGCTTCTATTCGCTATTTTTAGTGTTTATTTGGGTCTCGTCGAAACGAATGAGCCGCGCCATTGCCGAACCACTGTCGCAAATGCGCCACATGGTGGACAAGGTCAGTGACGGCGACTTTGATGTCAGTCATGAACACTTTCAGTTGCAAGAGATTGATGAAACGGCAGAAGCCATTCACCACATGGGCAATAAACTGGATAAACTCACTAGTGCGCTCAAAGACGCCAAACTCCAAGCCGAAAACGCCAACGTGGCTAAAAGTCAGTTTATCTCCAACATCAGCCATGAAATCCGCACTCCGATGAATTCCATCTTGGGGTTAACCCATGTGCTAATGAACTCCAATTTAGACTTTGAGCAGCGCAGTAATCTGCTCAAAATCGACAAATCTGGGCGTCATTTGTTATCGCTAATTAACGACATTTTAGATCTGGCTAAAATTGATGCAGGCAAAGTTGAAATTGAAAAAATTCCGTTCGATATCAATCCAATTGTGCATGACGTGCGAGATTTGTTTGAATATAAAGCCAGCCATCATGGGGTAAGATTGCATCTGCGAATGGATGAACTGCTGCCCAAAGTCGTCGGCGATCCGCTGCGGGTCAAACAAGTACTGCTCAACTTTGTCAGCAATGCAATCAAGTTTACCGAACATGGCGATATCACCATTCGTGTTCGTCAATACGAAACCAGCAATCACCACGTTAAACTGCATTTTAGTGTAGAAGACACGGGCATTGGCTTAACTGAAGAGCAGCAAGCGCGAATTTTTGACTCATTCCAACAGGCAGACAGTTCAATCACCCGCAAATACGGTGGCACAGGCTTAGGCTTAACGATTTCAAAACACATAATTGACTTGATGGACGGCGAGATTGGCGTTCACAGTGAACTCGGAAAAGGCAGCACCTTCTGGTTTGATCTGACGCTCCCCATTGACAATAACGCCATTGCCGAAAACCGAATCAGTGAACTCAACGAGAGGCAACCCCAACTGCGTCATCTGCGCCAATGCAGCGTGGAAGAGTTACAGGATATTAATGAAAAGCTCACCATATTAGCTTCGCTATTACAGGACTACGACTTAGCCTCTGAGTACTATTTTTCACAATACAAGCAGAGCTTTGAATTAGCCAATAGAGAACTCAGCGTGATGCTTGCGGGCAGAGTGAGTAGCTATGAGTTTGACAGTGCGCTGGTACTGGTGGAGCAGATGCGGCGCAGTATTGCAAACCGCATCGCTCACTTAGCAACGACGCCGCCGAACAAAACAGCTGAAAACGATTAATTTGCTAACTGCCACTGCGGCCAATGGTGAATAATTTCGTCAGTTAAGGCGTTGGCCACTCGATAGGCGTTAATCATCGCAGGTTGATAACCGCTGCCGTTCGCCGCTAAGGCATCTGCAGCGGTTTGTCCTGGACCCTCTTGGTCAAAGTCAGACCCCGTCCGCAGCACTAACACACGGCTAAAATTCAATTTCCCAGCATCACTACCACGCTTTAACGCAGCTAAACTGGCGTTATCTTCCATCTGAGTAGTACAGATTTTGGCTTTGCCATCAGTCAGTACCGCTGCATGTTGTTCCATAGCCTTGGCGATAGCACTGCCGACCCAGAAGGTGTCCGCCGAGACAGTGTCACACACCGACACAAACGGCGCGCCTGCTGCAACTGAGCCTTGCGGGTAGATACGGCGATCTGCCGCAGCTTCTTTAGAGTCAAACAACGCTACATTTTTGGTCAATTGATAAGCCTTGTCCACCAATGTTGCGTTCAGCTGAAATACTTCTGTTCCCGCGCGCCATTTTGGCGCTTCACCGGGCTGAGTCGCACCCAAGGCAAACAATCCATGTGGCCAACCTGCGGGCATTTGGCGCGCATCCATTCGATGAACCAAACCACCATCTACCGCATACTGCGCCCAATGGGCAGAACCTAGCGTGCCATATTCAGGATTTACCCCGCCAATGCCAGCGATGATGATATAACTCTGGCGCAGATCAACCTGTGGATTAAACGCTAATGCAGTCAGCGTAGTGGCCGCATTGGCGTAACCCATATCAGTCGTCACCATGCAGACACCTTTGGTATTGCATTTTAATTCAGGATATTTAGCGCTTAAGCCTGCCAATGGATAACGCTGGCTCAAATTTGCCTGCTGTTGCCAAGGCGCAGCTTCTTCACCGAACATAGTGACAATCAACACTTTGGGAGTAATTGCAGGCGCTTCAGTGGCAGCGGATGCCAGATTCAAGCTCATCACAGTACTTGCCAGCACCACACTCACCGCCAACGCGATATTTTTGCTGTTTTTCATTTGCCAACCTTTTGTTTTAATTATTTGTTGTTTCTTTATGGGGGAACTATTTTCTACCGAATCATAATGGACAGCGCAACCCCATCAGCCTTGTAATCGATTCACCAGCCGATACGCAGTAAATACGCCTATCAACGCAAATAACACTGAACCAATCGCCTGCCCCACTAACACGCCAAATACTCCACTGAGCTGCGCCCCCACCAATACAAACGGGATGGTGCCTAAAGTGGCCTTGCCAATATTGAAATACATCGACAATCGCGGTTTACCCAGATTATTAAAGGTGGCATTGGCCACAAATAAGGCGCCGTTGAAGGCAAAAAATACCGCCAACGAGGTACAGAAAAAGTGAATCAGCGCTGCGGCATCGCCCTGCATATCAAACACTTCAACCAGATAATCTTGAATAAGAAATAGCAGTGCAGATACCAACAACACATAGGCGGTGCAAAACTGTAGCGCCTTAGTTAATGACTCACGTAAGCGCCCGATCATGCCTGCACCATAGTTTTGCCCAATAATCGGGCCAACCGCACCCGACAAGGCAAAAATCATCCCAAAGGCGACCGGGGTAATTCGGCCAATAATGGCGAAGCCGGCCACAAAGCTGTCACCAAAATTAGCGATCGACTTGGTCACAAACGCATTGCCAAACGGCGTAGCAAAGTTAGTTAACATCGCTGGGGTCGCAATGGCTAAAATCGGCCGTAAATCTTGTTTGAAATCGACAAAATTAAATGGCATCCATAACTTATGCTTGTAGAAAATTGCATATGCCGACAGGCAAATAGCACCGAAGCGCGCCAAAACCGAGGCTATCGCCGCCCCTTCAATCCCCAGCCCTACGCCAAAGATTAAAAGCGGGTCAAACACCAGATTAACCAAAGCGCCCACCAAGGTGGAATACATTGCCATTTTGGCGTCGCCCACCGCCCGTAAAGCACTGCTAAGCGACATGTTGAGGCAAATAATCGGCATCGACGGCACTAAAATGTGCAGATAGCTGGCGGCATATTCCGCGGTTTGCCCCGAGGCACCAATCAAGGCTAACAAGGGCGTAACGAGACTAAGCACCATTGTGGCCATCACCACAGCAACCACTAGAGTGACTAAGCTGCTGTTGACCAACACCCGCTTGGCCCGCGTCCAGTCATGCGCCCCCACCGCTCGCGACATCAAAGCGCCAAGCGCGATCGACAGCCCGATGCCGATGGAGATTGTAAAAAATGAAATGGTGGTGGCAAATCCAACCCCAGACACGATGCGCACATCATTTAAAAAACTGAGGAAAAACATATCGACAAGGTCAACAAGAAACACCGCCGAAATCCCCATCGCGGCGGTCGAACTCATCACCAAAATGTGGCGTAAAATACTGCCATCAACAAACTTAGCAGTGCGAGTAGGTTGGCTCATGACGACTTGCTCTCTGACAGTGGTGCTTCTAATTCGCTACCACAACGGTCGCAATACAACGCGTTGATCTCATGCCCCTTTTTAAGACAATTTGCACAACGACGTAAATCGCGATGGCGACTGATCTCTTGTCCAATTTCAGCGGTCAAAATGCCGGTTGGAATGGCAATAATCGAGTAACCTAGCAGCATGGTAAGCGCAGCAATTGCCTGCCCTAAACTGGTGTGAGGGGTAATATCGCCGTAGCCCACCGTGGTAATCGTCACAATGGTCCAATACACCGACTTAGGAATCGAGCTAAAACCATTTTCTGGCCCCTCAATCACATACATCACTGCACTTAATACCATGATGATTAAACTGACCGAGAAAAAGAAGATAAACACTTTTCGGGACGACTGCAGCATTGCCCGCAGCAACATATTGCCTTCGCTCAGATAGCGCAGCAATTTCAGTACCCTAAAGATGCGGAACAAACGCAGTACGCGGATTACCAAGGTCATATTGGCACCGGGGAAGAACAGCGCCAGAAAACTAGGCAAGATACTCAGCAAATCGACAATGCCGTAAAAACTCAAGCTATAGCGCAGCGGATTGGTTGAGCAATAAAGTCGCAGGCCATATTCCACGGTAAATATCAGGGTAAAGAGCCATTCCAGCAGATAAATCAACTCGCCATATTGCTGATGGATACTGGCGACAGTATCGACATACACCAAGGCCACACTCAACACGATGCATGCAATTAAGGCTAAATCAAACCAACGTCCAGCGGGCGTTTCGGTGCCAAAGATAACTTCGCGTAGCTTCTTTTTTAGTGGAGAATCATCAGCCTTATCAGCCAACCCTTTGTTCATATTTTTATATCCCTGTTACACCGACATACGCCGTTTTTTGAAGCAACAACTAAATTAAGTCAATTTTTTTTGAAGGCACAATCATACAGCATCACCTGAGGTCTTCTATCCCCAACGCGGATTGGTTATGATGCGCTTTGTTGTGGCAATACTGAAAAATTACTCATCTATGTTGTCGATAAAGTCGCTGATTACCACCGTATTTTTGTTTGGGTTTGCAGGCACCGCCCTCGCAAGTCAACAAGCCGATTTGGTGGTGATAAAAAAATCCAAATCTCTGATGCAAGTTATGTCTCAGGGTAAAATCCTTAAACAATATCGCATTGCTATGGGCGATAACCCCAAAGGTCACAAGTTACGCGAAGGCGACCAACGTACGCCCCAAGGCCGTTATATTCTCGACTATAAAAAAGCCGACAGCGCCTATTACCGCTCAATCCATATCTCTTACCCCAATGACGATGACAAATTCCGTGCCCACGCATTGGGGATAAATCCGGGTGGCCAAATCATGATCCATGGTGAAAATCCGCACTCTGAGTTATCGCCAGAAGAAGCTCAGCAATATAACTGGACCAATGGCTGTATCGCCGTCACCAATAAGCAGATGGACGAAATCTGGCAATTGGTAGACTCAGGCACGCCGATTGAAATCTGGCCATAAGAGATGACCATGCTGAGCTATTCACAATTAATGGCATCATTGGCCAATTTTGCTACCGAGATTCAGGCATTGATTGATGAACTTGGGCTGCAATTGCTCACAGAAGCCGATCACATTGCATTACGAGTGAACAGCAATGAAACGGCCGAGGCGCTGAGCCAAGCCTTTGCCGAACAAGGTACAGTGATTTCAAACAACATCATCAATGGTCGGCCTATTTTGATCATTGCGTTGAATACGCCCATTCAGTTGGGCGCATTTGAGATTGCCTGTGTCGAGCTGCCCTTTCCTAGCAAACCTTATCCGCAAGAAGGCTGGGAGCATATTGAACTGGTCTTGCCGCAAGCTGCGCAAAATTGCGAGCAGTTAACCGCACAGCTGCTACAACTCTCGCCCAAACTGCACAACGTGTTTGCGGATCAAACCGAGATTAAGTTCAAAGCCAGCTCACCATCCTCTGCGGCTGAACGTTTAGCAAACCCAACGATTGCCTTCAAAAAAGGCGATGTCTGCATCAAGGTGCACCCGCATCGCATTGAAACCATTATTGCCAGCGAACAACAAGGCTAACGCTCACGGTGAGACGGTGCCGGTAATAGCACGTTAAGTGATGCCGGCCGTACCCGAATATCGAGCTTTCTGGCGCGGCCAGTTTCACCATCAATCACATAATCGAGTGGTTTTGATGCCTCAATCCGCAAACGCTTCACCCGCAGATGGTGGGCATGTATATCCATGCCAGTGCCAGTCAAACCGTTAAAGGTCAACTCCGCTAGGGTAAACAATCGATCGCCCCAATCATCATGCGGGGTTAGCCAAGTGACATCCAAAAAGCCATCGCGAAGATCGGTAAAACCGCCCCCTTGCGCCAAAATGGTGGTATTCGGTGCGCCATTAGCCACAGTCAATGAGCCCGTAGTCAATTGGATTGGCCGATGATTATCTGCCCTTACCCGCAACCGCAGTTGCTGATTTTGGCAAATGGAGTTCCAAAACCCTTGCAGATAGGCCAATTCCCCATGTTGGTTTTTCTGTTCTCGGTCTGCCTCTTTGATCATTTGCGCCTCAAAGCCGACACCCACCAACAGCAGCGTGGTTTTACCGTTACATTTCGCAGTATCAATCCGCTGCTGCTCCCCACTGATGATGTTATCGAGCGCGGAATTGATCGGATCTAATTTGGCACTAATGCCCCACAACACATGACTCAAGGCATTAGTCGTGCCCAGCGGCAAAATCCCCAATGGCATTTGCGAGCCCACCAGCACTGAAGCCACTTCGGTCACCGTGCCATCACCACCACCAGCAACAATTACGTCAGCACCCTGTTGTAGTGCCTGCTGAGCTAATTTACGGGCAGAAATCTCAGCTGACGTTTCTAACACGCTCACGTCGTAAAATTCAGCTAACCGCTGCTCAATGGTGTCGCGATTTGCTGGCCACTTACCCGCGCCACTGACCGGATTCACAATTAACCATAAGCGCTGTTTGGCTTTAAAATCATCGGAACGCCAAAGGGTTTTTAGCATTCTCAGTTGTCGGCGGTTTAAACGGATACTGCTGCGATGACGTTTAATTTCAGAGATTACCGTGGTAAATGACCGCCTTTGATCTTGGCTTAACAGCCAAGCTGCCAACATTAACACTGAACGACCACGCCCAAGGGCACAGTGCACCAATGTTTTGTGCCCCAATCGTTGTTGCCGTGATAACCACTGCATCGCACGCCGCAAAGCCAAGCGACTGGGGACATCATGATCCAACACCGGCACGTTGAGATAGTTAATCCCCGCGGCGGCAAGTGCTTCTGCCGCAATGGCATCAAACTCCGCCGTCACATCCAAAATGGCACTGATGCCCTGTTGTTTGAGCACGTCTAAATCGCTCGGTAATAATCGGCTGCCAAGATACAGATGGTCGGTGATTTTACTGATCGGCGGCACCGTATCGCGCTTACGGGCGATATTGTTATACAGCGTCACGCTGAGCAGAAACGGCATCAGCAACCAACGCATCCAGCGGTTGATGCGACCATCGCCACGTTTACGGAAAATTGCCGGACGGTGCAGCAGATAAGCGCCCGCCACTAGAGCAAACGCCAAACTGAACCACAGCAATAGTGGCCACAGCCAAAGCAATAAATCAGGTAAATAAATACCTAAAAGCAATGCCAAGGCTGCGATTGCAAAATACCAAATCGTTAACGGCATAACAGGGCATCCTTTTTATGGGTGAACTTGGGAATAAAATCAGCAGGAGTAACACCAGCGAGCGTGTGTCGAATACTTATGCTACCGTCTCGTGGCTTAAGAACAGCCGAAAAAAAACTAAATGTTGCTTTGATGTGAGGCGCGAGAATGCCGTTGATATGTTGAACTTTGAGCAGAATCCATCTGAGCATAAAACCTCCTTGAGCGAGTGTTATCACCTCATGAACGACGTGAAACCGCTATTGGAATGCTTGAGTAAAATCTTAATGATTGTGTTTTTGTCTCTCTCTAAAATTTAGCTAATGCGGTTAAGGGCTTCGCCACAAGCAAAGCCCTTCTTTGACCACATACGAAAATTATTTGCCGTTCGATTGCGCGTTAGCATTACTTTTCTGTACGGCTAATACCGACTCCATACTTGGCACGATAGATTGCGGATTTAGCCGCATCTGATACCAATTTAAGCGCCAATCCAAATGCGGCCCGGTGGCTCGGCCTGTCGCGCCAACTTCAGCAACTTTCTGCCCCTGCTTTACCTGTCTGCCCGGTTTGACATACAGCTTACTCAAATGCAGAAAAGAGGAACTGACGCCAAAGCCATGATCGATAACCATGGTGCCACCCGAATAAAACATATCTGGCACGGCTAAGGTCACCACACCATCAGCTGGAGCAACCACCACAGTACCGGTAGGTCTGGCGATATCCACCCCAAAATGTGGATTACCCGCCACGCCATTATAAATACGCTGGCTGCCATAAACGCCGGAGATCCTGCCAGTTACTGGCCAAATAAACTGACTCATAAAAGCCTTGAGGTCGCTAGAGGTGTCGCGCGCTTCACGCACCATCTGTGAATCAAGTTTGGCGCGCGCCACATCCGCAGGATCTGGCTGCATGATTTCTTTGCTGATGCCTTCAATGCGCGAGATGCGGTAATCCTGTTTGGCCACAGTTAATGCGCGTTGCTCTTGGCTACCATCGGGATAACTGATGCTCAATTGATGTGACTCAGCCGAGTCCCGATCAAAACCAAACACAAAGTTACCGTCCGCCGTGATTTTCAGCGCTTCACCATCCAAACTCACTCGACTACCCGCTAAGGTTTTACCGCGGATCAAGGCGCCTTGTTCTATCACGCCGCTCAAGGTGGTACGTTCAACGGCATAACTTTGGTTCAGACAGATTGAACACAACAGTAAATTTATCATCGCCAACAGGCGGAAATGGCTGCAAAAACGCAAAACAACTCCTTTCAATGATGTTCAATCAACTACAGCATTAGCCGCGTTCAACATAGCCCGATGCAATCGAGCCTTTGCCAATCCCCTCGTAGGCGATCACCCGAAACTGCTTGCCCGGCACCTTGTTCGCTAGAGTTTTGGCCATAAAGTCCGCTAACAGTTCAATAGTGGTGTCATGGGGAATGATGTCGCAACAGGCTTTGGGCATAGCCAACTGAAAATCGCCTTGTGGCGCTTCGTAATGAAACCCATAGTGAGAATCAGCCGTCGCTTTGGTTTGTGGCGACAACTGCAAACTGTCAAGCGCAACCACATCATCTTCACTGCCTAAGTAGATATCACGCCAGCGCTCTGCCCAGTAGCGATCCCATTCTGGCGCCGAGACGCCGTCTTCAAAAACTTGCACCGGACTACGATGACCGTGAGCAATTCGTTGGCAATTGCCATCGTGTTTTTTCAACCCGTGACTGTAATGGTAATACGGTGAATCAAGCAGCTCGTTACGTAACGCTAGGCTGATACCGTCAACGTTTTCAGGTAATGCATCGCGCAATGCTTTAAACAGAAAGTCATTCACGGTTTCGAAATCGATGATTTCGGCGGAGACTAAGGCAAAGGCTTGGGTTGGACAGGCGAGATGAATCGAACCACGTTGACTATCAAAATCCATCCATACCCGTTCGCCTTGCTGTTGCCAGCGAATTTTACTGCAGGCAGTCGGCACTAACAGGCGATGATCAGCCACATCATCAATCACTTGCTTGATGACTTTTTTGACCTTGCCAAAATCTAACACCATATTTTGTTGGTCTAAACCGCCTTCAAGCAGCACATCAACTATCCAACTTTCTCCGACCATGCCCCGAATCGGACACAGATAAGAGAAATCGATAACCGTAAGATCTTTAACGAAAAGTTGCATTAAAACTCCAGAGTAGAGAAACAGTCCACCCGTTGAAAAAAGGCCGCTAACGATACGTCAGCGTTGATAAAACTGGCCGCAGCAATTGACAGTTTCAGCAGAAACAAATTTTTTCTGTGACAGCAATTCCACTTATATTCCGTTATTATACCTATGTCACTGCAAAACTTAACAACCTCAACAGGTACCCTAATGAAAACCCTTATCACAAATGCCAAATTGGTGAATGAAGGCACCATCAGCAGCCAAGATTTGCTGATTGAAAACGGACGTATCGCCCAAATCGCAACCAGCATTACTGCTCCAGCCGACGCCAAAGTGGTCGACGCCAACGGCAAGTATTTGATCCCAGGCATGATTGATGATCAGGTGCATTTTCGTGAACCTGGTTTCCCCAACAAAGGCACCATCGCCAGTGAATCTCGCGCCGCGGTTGCCGGTGGTATCACCAGCTTTATGGAGATGCCCAACGTCAATCCGCAAACCACCAATTTGCAAGCGTTAGAAGATAAGTACGCCCGCGCCCAACAAAGCTCGCTGGCTAACTTTGCTTTCTACTTAGGCGCGACCAATGACAACTTGGAAGAGATCAAACGCCTTGATCCTAACCAAGCTTGTGGCGTGAAAATCTTCATGGGTGCCTCAACCGGCAACATGTTGGTCGATAACCCAGAAACCCTGAACGCCATCTTCGCTAACTCTCCGGTAGTGATTGCTACTCACTGCGAAGACACGCCAACCATCGCGATCAACGAAGCCAAGATGCGTGAAAAGTACGGCGACCATGTGCCAATGTCTCTGCACGGTGAAATCCGCTCCCGTGAAGCCTGCTTGAAATCTTCCAAAATGGCCGCAGAGTTGGCCATCAAGCACAAATCACGGCTGCACATTTTGCACCTCACCACCGCAGATGAACTCTATCTGTTCCAAGCCGGTAAAAAACTGGCGGACTTAAAAGGCGCTAACATCACTGCCGAAGCCTGTGTGCATCATCTGTTCTTCAACGACAGCGATTACCAAAGCTTGGGCAGCTTGATCAAGTGCAATCCAGCGGTCAAAACCCTGCAAGATCAGTTAGCGCTACAGCAAGCGGTCAATGATGACATCATCGATATCATTGCCACCGACCATGCGCCACATACGTGGGATGAGAAGCAAGCTGACAGCTACTTTAAAGCGCCGTCCGGTTTGCCACTGGTACAACATGCGCTGTTAAGCCTGTTGGATCTGCATAAAAAGGGCGTGTTCTCACTGGAGAAGATCGTACAAAAAACCAGTCACGCAGTGGCTGAACGTTTTGAGCTGAAAAATCGTGGTTATCTGCGTGAAGGCTATATCGCTGATCTGACCTTGCTGGATCTTGATACGCCATTTACCGTCACCAAAGAAAACATCCGCTATCACTGTGGTTGGTCACCTTTTACTGGGCATCAATTCGCGGCATCAATTGCGGGTACTTTTGTCAACGGTAAGCATGTGTTTGACGGCTGTAAGTTTATCGATAACAGCTTGGGTGAACGGCTGCAATTTGCTCGCAAATAACAGCTAACTCGAACACAAAAAAAGCGCCTTGCGGCGCTTTTTTATTTAGCTAACAATGGGTTAATCACCTTTTAAACGGCGATCTAACTGATCTTTTAAATTCGCTGGCACGCCTTTAATCAAAATGGTGTCAGAGACAGGGTCGTAAATCACCCGCTCGCCCAGATGAGTGCCATCAAAACTCAGCGATACCCCACCGCCAGTGCCAGAAAACTTTTTCAACTGACGCAGCGTGGCTTTATCGGCAGGGAATTCCTCTTCCAGCTCATAGTCACCCCCCGAGGCAAAATCATAGAAAGAGTCCATGCCGGATTCCGCTAACTCATCGGCCAGATCTTTCAGCATCACTTCGCTGCCGCTATCCATCTGCTCGGTGCAATACTCAAAGACGCGCTCGCGACAGGTTTGACGTTCCTCTTTGGTCATATCGCTTTCGGCGACAAAGTCTTCCACCGCTTGCATCAACTGTTTACTTTGCGCTTTAGGATTTACCCCTTCGACACAGCCCATAAAGTCGAGGAAGAAGTCAGCCACTTTACGGCCAGCACGGCCACGCACAAACGAGATATACTTGCGCGATTCTTCTTCAGATTGCCATTCGCTCAAATCGATGCGCGCTGCAAGTTGCAGATTGGCTAAATCCAAGTGGGTGTTTTGGCTCAACTCCATATCATCGAGCACCGTCATCGACGGTTTGGCATTCAGCAAGGCCACAAACAGGTAATCGCTGGTCAGATAGGTATAGCAAGCCAACAGCAAAAAACCGCCTTGACTGAAATCGT
Organism: Shewanella avicenniae; assembly: GCF_017354945.1. Classification (NCBI taxonomy): domain Bacteria; kingdom Pseudomonadati; phylum Pseudomonadota; class Gammaproteobacteria; order Alteromonadales; family Shewanellaceae; genus Shewanella; species Shewanella avicenniae. The sequence continues at coordinate 2,237,587 of NZ_CP071503.1, forward strand.
ATTTCGACAGCTCTTGTTGCAACAACTTACCGGCAATGGCGGAGAAATCGACAAACCCTTGTTTGCCTAAGGTGTAACCGCGTAGAGCGTCCATAAACGCTGGGTTGGCTTCACCGTCATCACCGCTGATCCCAAAATATCCGAAACCTTTACCGGCTTTCGCTGAGTAAATCTGATGCAATTCAGCCACTATCGCTTCTACCGCAGAGCCGTTTAACAGCGGCTGTGGCCGCAAACGACATGATAGTTGGCCATCTTTGTCCTGAGAAATTGAGTGAATAATCGCTTGTTCGACGTGAATGCTCATGGGCGTTAGTGATAGTCCGTGGTAAATCGAGTATTATATGCCGCTAAGTCGTTTATGAGTGAAAATTTTTCGTTATGGCACTTCAATCTAAATATACCAATGCCCAAGTTGAAGCACTGATCGCTGAGTTGTTAGCAGTGCTCGATAAACACCAAGCCCCAACAGATTTAAGCCTGATGGTGCTAGGTAATACCGTGTCACACCTGTTGAATACACGTGTTAATCCAGAAGTAAAAGAGAAGCTCGGCGAGCAATTCTCGAAAGCATTAGCACAATCTTTGCGCTAATCGATAGCATTTTTTGTCTTAAAAACATTAAGATAAACGGGTAAAAGATCGACATGGGAATCCAAGGTGGAGCGTAAAAAGCAACTCGTCAGGGATCAGGTATCAAGATTGGTAAACTGGGGCCACTGGTTTGCCTTCTTCAACGGTTTACTCGCCATGCTGGTGGGTGTGCGCTATCTCGCCACTGTCGGATTTCCCGATAACCTAATTGGTTGGGGCTATCTTGCCATCTCCACCTTAGGCCATTTCACCTTTTTGGCCTTTATCGTCTATCTGGTGTTGTTGTTTCCGGTCACGCTGATACTGCCCTACTCCCGTATTTTGCGCGGTTACGCCGCAATCGTGGCCACCATAGGTATTTGTGCACTGCTGTATGACACAGTGATCTATGGTGAATACGGCATGCACCTCAGCCCGTTTGCCTTTGACCTTGCCTTTGCCGATCTCAACAGCCTACTGCAAGGCGCCTCGGTGTTTATCACGCCGTTGGTGGTGTTCGTTATCGAACTGATATTGGCCAATGGCCTGTGGAAACGCATCGACCGTATTCAACGCCGCAACGTGGGCAACAAGCTGGTTGCCGCAATTGGGATCTGCTTTGTCAGTAGTCATCTGGTGCACATCTGGGCTGATGCGGCCGATGTCACCGCGGTGACGCGCTTCGATGATGCGTACCCCATCTCTTATCCTGCCACCGCCAAAACCTTTATGGAAAACCATGGGATTGACGGTAGCAGCAGCGTAGTCGAACCATTTCAAAAGCGGCTCAACTACCCACAAAACCCATTGCAATGTCGCCTGCCACAAAACCGCCATCCAAACGTGCTGATTGTAGCAATTGACAGCTTTAGAGCCGATCAAGATGACATGCAAACCATGCCGTTCTTCCATCAATTTGCTGCGCAAAACATGAACTTTACCGAGCACTACAGTGGCGGTAACCAGTTCAATAGCGGCATGTTCTCGCTGCTTTACGGCTTACAAGGCAGCTACATGGATTCGGATGACCTTGATTACACCTCGCCCTTGCTGACCCAAACCTTTAAGCAAGAACACTACGCAATGGCAATGTTTAGCGTGCAGTCCAACCTAGAAACGGCGAAACCCGATGCCATCTTCAAAGATTTTGAGATGCATATTGCCGATGAATCGTTGGGCAGCGCTATGGCCGACATTCGCAACATCGACAGTTTTAACCAGTGGCGCCGTCAACAATCGGGTCAATGGTTCGCACTGCTGAACCTGCGAGCACCAGAAGATTACGACACCCCAGTCGGCTTTTTAGGGGTGCAAACGGTTAAGTCAGATAAGACGCTGAAACCCGCGCAAAAAGTGCTGTTCAATCAATATCGTCAGTCACTCAACTTTATCGATCAACAGTTAAAGCAACTGATTGAAGCACTGCCTAAAGATACCGTAATTGTAGTCGCCGGCGTGAACGGCAAAGTGTTTACCAGCAGCTCAGATGAAGCGCGCCACGACTTGTCGCCGACCAACGTCAAAGTGCCGTTAGTGATCCATTGGCCAGATACGCCAAGCGCCGAAGTGAATTACCGCAGCAGCCATTACGGCATAGTGCCCACATTAATGACGCAAGTGCTTGGCTGCACCAACGCCCCCACCGACTACAGCGCAGGCCGTCATCTGTTGCAACCTGACGACAGCACTTGGTTGTATGTGGGCGATAACAGAGTATTTGCGATTTATCAGCAGCATGAAATCACAGTGATCGATCGCCATGGCAAATACCGTATTTACAACGCAGACTACAGCAAACGTTTACGCAAGAAAATGAGTGCCCCTGAGCTGCTCGATGTAATGCGTGAAGGTCGCCGGTTATACAACCATTAATGGCGAAAAAACAGCGCCGCACATTATCTAAGCAGTTAACATTCAATGAGAAAATTGCTGCTTGCGTGAATGATCTGCGCTTGCTAAAGTCTTGCCTCAGAAATTGCGCTTGTGATGATTCATCACGCATCTCGGTGTGTAGCGCAGCCCGGTAGCGCACTGTCATGGGGTGTCAGGGGTCGGAGGTTCGAATCCTCTCACACCGACCAAATTCATAAATAGAAAAGCCTGTAGGATTAACGTCTTACAGGCTTTTTTGTTTACAATATCAATGTGTAAAATGCAGTTATGATGGCAAACTGAGGTTTCACATATAACGGATAACGTTATCAATAATATGACCACTTGAGCCAAGAGATTTGGCGATGTGCATTTAAAATAATTTAGAGGTCTAATTATTCAATTCCGTTCTAATTCTGCTCATTATCTCTTCAAGATTAACTTTTAATTGTGATGCTTCTCGAGCAGCTAATTTTTTGCCCCCTGTAATTCGGTCAAAAAAATCAGCGGCTTCCTCCTTAAGATCTGCACCTTCTAATTTGCTAAAAATCATCCTGATTACAAATCCTATTGGAGCAAAAAGTAGTATCAATATACAAAAAACTATATTTTGAATCATAGCTTCTCGCCTTTCTTGCTCATGAGTTTTTCCTAAAATACTTAAACGCTTGTCTTTAATCTTATATAGTGTCTCTTGTTTTTGCTGCTCGGAATATTCAGAATCTAAAGTTAAAACATCCTCAATATAGAGCTCTGACTGTCCATTTTTGCAAAGCGGAAAGTCTTTAGATGCGCTGAAGCGCCCAAAAGCTTTTTTACTATCAAGGCAACTATGCAAACTTTGTTCAATGTTAAAGGCGTCCGATAGATTCAAAAACAACAATACTTTGTCAATATACTTCCAATCTTCAGAACCACCGTAACTCATTCGCGCTTCCACAGATTCGAGCGTAGTGAATCCAATTTTGTAAAAAATTCCGCAATCAGTCTTTAACCTTACATAGTAAAGTTTTCCATTTGCGCCTGAACGACAAAACTCACTGTCATAACATGTTCTAGGCATTCTTATTTTCCAAATGTTTCACACCAATCTTTACCCAACGCACACACAAAACTGCGTAAAAGAAAACGCCAAACGAGATAACTCGTAACCTATTATATTTAAAAAACATCTATTAATGTTATGATAAAGACTGATGATATCAATCAACTTTACAATCGAGGGATAAGATTTATTCTTGCAATGTGACTAAATAGTTACAGATATTAAATTGTGTTGTCTTTTGCAGAAACCATGTTCCCGATAGATTACTGCATTGAATTTCGGCTTCTCTATTCAACCAAAAACTTCATTTAAACAACCCCGCCATTTTGCGGGGCTCAAGCATTTTAAACCAATATTCAGCAGCAGTGACTACGGCAGATAAGCGCCGCCGCACACTGGGGTGTAAGTGCCAGTCACATGACCACTCTTTTCACTCACCAGATAACTGACCACGTTGGCCACATCGGCTGGCGTAGCGATTTTTTGCGTTGGTGTGAATTGGCGGATCATCTCTTTAAATTCTGCTGGCGCATCTTTGGTTGCGTCGGTTTCAACCAATCCAGGAGCGATCACGTTTGAGGTGATGCCGATTGGGCCGAGTTCTTGTGCCAAATATTTGTTAAAGCTATCGAGCGCACCTTTGGCGGTGCCGTGCGCGATAAAGCCTGGGGCTGGAGCTTCAGACAGCGTGCTAGAGATGAACACGAGGCGGCCGTATTGCTTCTTCGCCATGCTTTTAGTGGCATGTTTAGCGGTTTCATAGGCGGCGTGCATTTCATCATTGAGCTTTTGGGCAAACTCGTCCCAGGTTTGATCCATAAACGGTTTAGCAACAAAGCTCATATTGGCGTTGTTCACTAAGACATCTACCCCACCATGCTTCGCGTCAATCTCAGCGAACATCGCCGCGATTTGGGCATCATCACGCACGTCTGCTTTAATCGCGTAGGCTTCGCCACCATTTTCACTGATTTCAGCTACTAGTTGCTCGGCAACGCCTGTGCTGTTGACGTAGTTAATGAATACACGAAATCCATCGGCTGCCAGCGCTCTAGCGGTCGCCGCACCAATACGGGGTCTGAAGCCCAATGGAACGAAAACGTACGCTAAGCTGCTAAGCTAACCATACGGGCCTGCATTCTGAACGTTCACCAAATCGGAATCGGGCTTAATTAATTCTCATAATTGGATATTGAGCGATTATTTATTACCACCGTTCTCTTTTAACTCAAGGAACCATCTATCCATAATGTCTTTCTGCGTATTAGCGGCAGATTTCAACGAATGTACTTTAGAGATGAGCGCCACGTTCTTGTCAGCCTGCTCGCCAAGCTCAGTTTTTAACGACTTAATTTCAGCGGTAGCCTGTTGATACCTTTCTTGAACGGAGGTTATCTGCTGCTTAGATGCGTGGTTATCAGTCTCCAACTCTAACTTCACGGCTGTCATTGCAGATAATGAGGTTTCGGCTTTTTGTAGTTGCTCCGATGTTCCTTCAAGCTGTGTTTCTAATTTGGCACATTGTTTCTGGAGCGCAGCATTTTCCAACTGTCTCGCGGTCGACTGCTGGCTTAGCTCTTTGATCTCAAGTTGAAGCCGCTGTACTTGTGAATCATGCCGACCTAGTTCTTGTTCTCGCTGCGCTTTAACTGAATTTCGATAGTGTTCCAGTGCCGAACGTGACTGTGAATGCTTTTCTTCTAATGAGGCTATCAGCTGCTCTTTATCAGCGAGACGTATTAACATCGCCTCTTCATTCGTTGTCAGCCTTTCGATCGTCAGCTTCTGCGTATCAATATTCGCTTGGAGCGCCTTGGATTCATGTGCTCGTTGGTCGAGCTTAGTCATTATTTCATCTCGATGAGACTGAGTTTCTAAGAGCTCTTGGCGAAGTTGCTCATAGCGTTCGTCTCTCTCTCTTAGCGCTTCGTGATGCTGTGCGCGCTCGTTCTCAATAACCTCGTTCGCTTCTTGCTGCAATCGCCCCGACATCTTTTCAATGATAAAAGTGAGCTCTTCGCTTAACGACGTGGTGACCTGTGCTTTTCCCTCAGCCTCTTCCAACTCCTTGAGGTAGCGATGGATCGTGGTTTTTGAACCGGTATTCCCAAGTTCAATGCGTATAGCGTCAATGGATACTGATTCTCTTCGTGACAGTATCGCATTTCTTGCCTGTTCAACCGCTTCTTTAGTTATGCCACCACGTGCCATGTTATCACCATTCATACTGTAGTACGTACCATGTAATTACATATAATACGTAATATTTAAAACACAAATTTTATTCAATTTATAAGAGTATATAATCCTGAGTTATCTATTGTTATCACGAAAATGCTTGATTTGGTGGGCTCTGTTAGTACGTAATGGGTTTTGTTCAAAAAACAGCCTTTGAAAAATGTGCTAGGCTGATTTCCTTGATGTGTACTAAGCGGTGTACTGAAATAAACTAAGATGAATGAAGTTGAACGCTATATTGAAGCGGCCACACGGGACAATACGCGGCGCAGTTACCAAGCGGCGATTGAGCACTTCGAAGTCGATTGGGGCGGTATGCTGCCGACCACATCGGAGCAAGTCGCCCGCTATCTTGCCCATTATGCCGACACACTATCTCATAGTACGTTGCGGCTACGTTTGGCCGCGATAGGACAATGGCATGTGTCACAAGGATTTGTTGATCCCACCAAGTCGCCGTTGGTAAGAAAAGTCTTTAAAGGGATCCGCGAGGTTCACCCTGCAAGAACCAAGCAAGCTAAGCCGCTGGCCATCGATGAGTTGGCTCAAATTTGTGACTATCTTGAGCGAGAACAGCACAGTGACGATCAACTAACCGCCTTAGGCGCAACTCGTGACAAAGCATTGTTACTTATGGGCTTTTGGCGGGGCTTTCGCGGTGATGAGCTGTGTCGCATGATGATTGACCATATTGAGTTCGTCCCGACGCAAGGGATGATCATTTATTTACCTCGCTCTAAGTCTGACCGTACCAATCAAGGGCGAGAATACCGTACGCCTGCCTTACAACGTCTATGCCCTGTCCAAGCTTACCAAGAATGGTTAGCCATCTCGGGATTGAGCACCGGCCCAGTGTTTCGCAGCATTAATCGTTGGGGGCAAATAAGCCACGAGAGCTTACGTCCATCCAGTATTGTGCCGTTGATGCGTAAGCTTATGGCGAAAGCGGGACTCAGCAATGCAGATCTTTATAGCAGTCATTCATTGCGGCGCGGATTTGCTTCATGGGCCACGCAGCATCAATGGTCGCTGAAGCAATTAATGGAGTATGTTGGCTGGTGCGATGCACAATCGGCATTGCGCTACATCGAAGTCAGTGCCCCGTTTACGGCAGAGCAATTACAGTCGTCTGGTTCGCATGTGGCTATCTCTCCACCGATGATCAATTTGGACATCCAACTGAACTTAACGCGCTTTCATGATAAAGCGCCATGTGAAAAAACAGTGCGCCTCAAATTAGAACGCTTTGTATTGAAGGCCTTTGGTGGATTGACGATTATTGATGATCAGCATTACCAACTGCAATTGCCAGTTGCTACCGTTGAGGCAGAGCTGGATGAATTGGCGGATGAACTACTGGATCGGCTACACAGTTTTGCAAGCGATCATCAATGCATGCTTGAGGTGGTGATAAGCCACTCTCAAAGTGGACAGCAATGGGACTAACCGCGGACTGATGACGGAGAGTCATATGAAATAAGCAATGGAAAATGCTTATCTGTGTGCATCTTCACCTGCTTATGTTGAGCAATTGAGGTTCCGTCCGCCAAACGCCAACTGATCTTATTCATCATAAGTGAGTTGGGTAGAGATTTATGATCTCTACCCTTTAAACACTCGAAAACGGACATGAATCACTTTAAAATTCTTCACAGTGGTTAACAAACGACATTGATGTCATGACTGATGCTATTCGGCTGGATTAGGAATTGGATCAATTTTGTTCTTATTACCTGCAGTTCACTCTGAAAGCTTGACATTTAAAGGTATTGATTAATTTCTTAATCAGTAAGATAACGATTGTTTGACGTTTGCAATTGTTTAACGTTTAGTCAGTTCCAATTTTCCTCATTCGTTTGCCTTATATTCATACTTATTTAGTTCCGCAATCGGAAAATGAAGTGATTTGTCCTGCCTGAATGCGGCTAACAGATATTCAACAGTTACCTTTACTCGTGGTGCTATCAGTGCTCTATGGGGATACTGAATGACTAACTCATAGCTACCAGCATCATGTTGTTCTGTGAGTAACGCTTTAAGACTTCCATCTTCAAAATATTTTAGCGCTTGATGGAGTCCAACTTGAGCAATTCCTAGTCCCGCCCGTGCCGATTCAACAAGTGCTTCTGGCGCCGATAACGTTAATACAGGGCTGGCTGGCTCAAAAGATGACAGGCTTCCGTCTTTTGCTTTAAAACCCCAAGGATTAACTTTTCCGCCCAAGAATCTTCGAGCGATTAACTTATGTTGCGCTAAGTCTACTGGAGACTTTGGCGTGCCATATTGAGATAAATATTCTGGAGAAGCGATCAATGCCAAGTTTAAGTGACAAACTGGTCGTGAGATAAGCGATGAATCAACAATTCGTCCCCCTCGTATCGCAATATCGTAGCCATCATTAACAAGGTCTGTTACACGATCATCAAAATCAACTTCAACAGACAAGGCGGGATATCGTGTCAACAAACCAGGCAAAACCGGTAAAAGCTGATTCCGCCCAAAGGCTGCACTTGTAGAAATTCTGACGTGTCCACTCGTTTCCATTTTGCCAACCGCGAGACTATCAACGGCACTTTCTAACGCATCTAAAGCCACTCGGGCCTGCGAGAGAAACGTTGTGCCTTCTTCAGTCAAACTGATCTTTCTCGTTGTGCGATTCATCAATCTGACGCCAAGTACTTGTTCAAGATTGGCAACATTCTTACTCACCGCAGCAGCGCTAACCCCAAGCTTTTTTGCTGCTTGGGAAAAACTTCCAGCTTCAGCGGTTTCTACAAAGGACAAAATTGCACGTAGGTGTTGTGAGATTTCCATCAATCATTTCCAAGCCAATCGAGATGAACAACATTAATTATTAACCTTAAGTTATAAAATGTTCAACCATTACCCCAGTTAATCTTCTCAATAAACACCTGCATACTACACCACATCGAAATGTCGTCATCCGGTCTTCGTTTAAAAACTGGACAGGTCAATGGCAAAGTGAATCTTTGTGGGAGTTAGCATGTTTAGCTTTGAATTTTACAACCCAACACGATTAGTGTTTGGTAAGGACTCAGTAAATAGTCTGGACGACCTACTACCATCCACTGCCAGAATACTGGTTCTATACGGCGGTAGTAGCGCCGAAAGAACAGGTACTCTTGCCGAAGTTCGTCATGCCCTTGGTGACCGAGTGGTATTTGAGTTTGCTGGTGTTGAGCCTAATCCCACTTATGAAACTTTGTCCAAAGCCGTTGAACTTGTTCGCCAAGAGTACATTGACTATCTATTAGCCGTTGGCGGCGGTTCCGTTATTGATGGCAGTAAATTTGTCGCGGCGGCTGCTAAATTCGAAGGCGATAGCTGGAACATTTTAGAAGCTTGGGGCAGTAATGTTGTTGAAGCATTGCCACTCGGCGTCGTATTAACGCTACCAGCAACCGGCTCGGAAATGAATAACGCGGCGGTTATTACTAAAGCCGAATCTAAAACGAAGGCTCTACTTGCTACACCGCATGTATTTCCTCAGTTTGCCATTCTTGATCCCACAAAGACCTATACCTTACCGGCTCGCCAGCTTGCCAATGGCGTAGTAGATGCGTTTGTGCATGTCATTGAGCAATATCTGACTTATCCGGTAGGGGCAAGTGTTCAAGATCGTTTTGCCGAAGGGATATTGCAAACGCTAGTTGAAATTGGTCCTAAGGTAGTGTTTGAACCCGCGGACTTCGATAGTCGCGCCAATTTGATGATGTCGGCAACATTGGCACTCAATGGCCTGATTGGTTCTGGAGTCCCCCATGATTGGGCCACACATTTTATTGGGCATGAATTAACTGCGCTTTACGAAATAGACCATGCGAGAACTCTCGCGGTGATCCTGCCGTCGCTGCTAAACGCTAGACGTGAGCAGAAAAAAGCGAAATTGCTGCAATACGGCGAACGAGTCTGGGGCATTACCACGGGTCATGACGAGCAACGAATCGACTTGGCGATCAGCAAGACCAAAGCATTCTTTGAAAGTCTAGGGGTTAAGACGTCACTTTCGGCATACGGGCTCGGTACTTCGGCAATTGAAGATGTCGTGGCAAATCTCGAAAAACATCGAATGACAGCTCTTGGTGAACAACAAGAAATCACTCCTGTTGTCGCGAGAAAAATTTTAATGGCGAGCTTATAGGCAAGCCTAAAAGAGAGGAATTTATTATGCATCAAGCAACAAATCCTGCGTATGTGATTATCGATATTAGCGTCAACGACCCTGATGGTATGAAACCTTATCAAGAGCGTGTTGAGGCAACATATAAAGCCTTTGGTGGTAAACGCCTCGTTCTCGCTGGCAAGCTAGAAACACTTGAGGGCTCTGTACCTAAAGGCATGATTGTCATGTTGCAATTCGACAGTGTTGAACAGGCTCATGCATGGCATGAGTCACCTGCTTATCAAGAAATCATCAACTATCGGCAATCAGCATCTTCAAGCAACATCTGGTTGGTTGAAGGTGTGATCCCCGAACTACAGTAATCACAGCAAGTTGGAGTTACCAGAATGAAGACATTAGTTATTGTTTCACATCCATATCCAGAAAAATCAGTCGCTATCAGCAAATTGAGCCAGATTGCCGCAACAGTACCCGATGTGACGGTTCGGCATTTGGAGTCATTGTATGGCAATGACCTAAGTAAGTTTGATATTGCTGCTGAGCAATCTGCCGCTGATGAAGTAGACCGCATTGTATTTATGTTCCCTGTGCATTGGTTCAACTTAACGCCTATGTTGAAAGCCTATCTCAACGAGGTTTGGACTTACGGTTGGGCATTCGGCCCGGAAGGCAAGGCACTCAGTGGCAAAGAAATGTTGGTGGTCACAACAGCCGGAGCTTCACAGTTTACATATTCAGCAGAGGGGCTCATCGAAAGCTCTATTGACGCAGTGCTAACACCTATGAAAGCGAGCGCACTGTATGTCGGCATGAATTACAGCCAACCATTAGCGTTTTTTGATGCTATGGGGGCTTCACCAGAAAAGCTTGAAGAAATGCAGTCGGCATTACTTGCAAGACTTGCTGCATAATTTACTTGAACAGAGGTAGCGAAATGACAGTGACACATAAAATTGCTCTGATCACCGGCGCTAACAAAGGTATTGGTTTTGAAATCGCCACTCAACTAGGGTTGGCTGGCATCATCGTTTATGTAGGTGCTCGAAGCGAAGAACGTGGTGCTACTGCCGTCGCCAAGCTTCAGGAAAAAGGTATTGATGCTCGTTTTGTTAAAGTCGATCTACATGATTACTCTTCAATTGCCCAAGCAGCTTCACACATATCGTTGCAATCAGGAAGTTTGGATATTTTGGTGAATAACGCCGGCATTATCGACGCTGAAGATGGTGCACCGAGTGTCACGAGCATCGAAACAGTCAAACGGACTTTTGAGACTAATTTTTACGGTACATTGGCGGTGACACAAGCAATGCTACCGTTACTAAAACAGTCTAACGCAGGTCGGATTGTGAATATTTCCAGTGGATTAGGTTCAATGGCATTGAATGAAGATCCTACTTGGGAATTTGCTGAGACTAAGCTCATCGGATACAACGCTTCCAAAGCTGCAGTGAATATGTTGACGATTCAGTTGGCATGGGAGCTAAAAGATACGGCAATCAAAGTTAACGCTGCAAATCCTAATTTTACTGATACCGAGTTGGTTCCTGGTGCTGTCGGTGGACGACCTATCGCTGAAGGTGCCAAAACGGCAATTGCGTTAGCGCTTATTGATGAACAAGGTCCAAGTGGTAAGTTTTACGAAGACTTTGCAACAGATGAATTAGCTCCTTGGTAATACCACCCGACTTGAACAGTGTAAAAGTGAGAATAAAAGTATGCCAAAAATCTCATATCAATGTTCGATGTCGCTGCTAATGCTGCAAACCGCATCGTCTTCTCGTTTCCAATTCATTGGTTCAATTTAACACCTATGCTTAAAGCTTATTTAAATGAGGTTTGAACTTATGGCTGCGCATTTGGCTCGGTAGGTAATTCGCTAAATGGCAAAAAACGCTGGTTATCACCACTGCGGGTGCTACGGAAATTACTTACTCAAAAGGTGGACTTATTAATAGTTCGATTGAAGAGGTCTTGACTCCGATGAAGTCCTGCGCATTGTACGTCGGTATGACCTATGTGCATCCTATTGCCTTTTATGAAGCAATGAATCCTTCCGAAGAGAAATTACACGAATTCATGAACACTGCATTAAAGCGGCTAGCACAGAAATTTTTAAACAACGTTTTAAATTCAGAGGAGTATTTTTTATGAAACCTAGAAAGACATGGCTGATTACTGGAGCTTCTCAAGGGCTGGGACTGATATTAGTCAAGAAATTATTAGATGCTGGGCATAACGTCGCAGCCACAACGCGCAGTAAAGCCACTTTAGAGAACGAAATAGGTATGGCTTCTAAACAATTTTTACCACTTACTGTTGATCTAGTTGATGAAGCAAGTGTTAGCAAAGCTGTAGACGAAACCATCGCTTATTTTGATGGACTTGATGTCGTTATAAATAACGCGGGATTCGGTCAGATTGGCACCTTAGAAGAGCTTAGTGATGAAGAAGCTCGTAGAAGTTTTGATGTCAATGTCTTTGGTATGCTCAACATTATTCGCTCTGTTATGCCTTATTTTCGAGTGAATAGAAAAGGCCATATTATGAATATTTCTTCTATGGCGGGGATACAGGGGGAGATACCCGGTTGGGGTGTTTATTGTGCATCTAAATTTGCGGTCGCAGGGCTAACCGAAGCACTTGCCGCTGAAGTCAGCGAGTTTGGCGTGAATGTTACCTTGGTGTATCCAGGCCACATGCGGACTAATTTTCTTTCTCAAAACTCCATTATGTCACCGAAACATCCTATTCAAGAGTATGCCTCTGTTCGTCAAGGGGAATCAATGGCCAAAAAAGAGATGAATGGACAACAAATTGGCGACCCAGAAAAAGCCGCTGCGCTGCTTATTCGAATGAGTGAGTTAAAAGAACCACCATTGCATTTATTTATGGGAGAAGATGTCTACCAAGCCGCCAATAAGAAAATAGAAACACTTTCCACTCATTTGCTTGAATGGAAAGATGAGTCGTTATCAATTGGTTTTTAATCACCCAAGCAACAATCCGCGAGTCACAATGATTAGAAAACGCGCGGTGATTGACTAGGATCCTACGATGAAATATACCAAGCTTGGCAATACAGATTTAACTATTTCCCGTATTTGTATGGGATGTATGGGGTTTGGTGATCCAACGACGGGGCAGCATAGCTGGACATTAAATGAAGCGGAGAGCCGCGATATTATTCGTTACGGCCTTGAAAGTGGGATAAATTTCTACGATACCGCTATTGCCTATCAGAATGGTTCTAGTGAACGCTATGTTGGTCGAGCGTTACGCAAAATGGCCAAGCGTGATGAAGTAGTAGTTGCGACCAAGTTTCTTCCTCGTACACAAGAACAAATCTCCAATGGAATCAGCGGAAAGCAAGCCATTGATACGTCACTTGAGCTGAGCCTGCGTAATCTGGGCATGGATTATATCGATCTCTATATCTACCACATTTGGGACTACAACACGCCTATCATTGACGTTCTCGAAGCTCTACATCATGCCAAACAAGCAGGAAAAATTCGTGAAATAGGTATTTCAAATTGCTATGCATGGCAATTAGCAAAAGCAAACGCCCTCGCTGAACGTGAAGGTTTAACTCAATTTGTTTCGGTTCAGAGTCACTATAACTTAATCATGCGCGAAGATGAACGGGAACTCTTTGGTTTATGCGCAGCTGATGATATTGCGATGACGCCATACAGTGCATTAGCAAGCGGACGGCTTGCTCGACCTAGTGATGTGCATACTAAACGAGCAGTTGAAGATGCTTATGCAAAAGGCAAATACGATAAGACCGCTGAGCAGGACCACATCATTATTGAGCGGGTAGCCAATCTTGCAAATCGTCATCAGGTCTCCATGACCGAAATCTCCTTAGCATGGTTGCTAACAAAAGTAGCGTCACCCGTAGTGGGCGCGACCCAAAAACATCATATTGACGGCGCTACAAATGCCGTGAACTTAACACTAGGTGAAACAGATATTCGTTATCTGGAAGAGTGTTATCAACCACATTCTCTCTCAGGGATCATGTTGCAGAACACACCTAAAACCAAGGATAACATTCAAGTCTGGACACGCTGAGCAATGCGGAATCGCCGTCAGTTTTCACCTATTTTTCATAATCATGTAAAGGATAAAGGATACATATGATTAATAAATTAATTTTAGCTTGTTTGATCGGAGTGTCCGTTGCTTCATCCGCACAAGCAGTTACGCCGGCCTATTATGTTGCCGAATTTCAACCCACAGACCGCGAAACAATGAAACCATACAGTGAACAGGTCGAATCGACGTTCAAACCTTTTGGTGGCACCTTTATCGTGCGTGGTGGAGAACCTGATGTAAAAGAAGGTTTTGGAGCACAGGGAAAGTTAGTCATTATTAAATTTGATAGTCTGAAAAATGCTCAAGACTGGTATAACTCACCAGAATATCAGCAACTAATTCCTATACGTCATCGTTCTGGTAATTCACGAACTTACATAGTTGAAGGTTTGCCTCTTCAATAATCAGAACAATAATCACCAGCTATTTTCATTGGTCTCAATAGCAGTAGACAGTCAACTCTAATAGTTTTTCATGGTGCACCAAAAAACATATTGTATTTTATTAAGCTAAGAGAACAACAAAGATGAAAACGGACATGGAACTAACAGAGTTTGTTTACGCTAGTGTTACATTGTTAGACCGTAACGTTGAAACTAAATTGGAGTTATAAATGAAGTTTAAAAATTGGTTTTTGGGTTTATCTGTTTATGCTCTAGGTTGCTTTTCTTGGGGGGCTTCAGTTGCATTTTCACAGTCCAATGTAATAACTGAGAAGCAAAGTACCCAACTAAGCTTGAGGGAACGAGCACTAATACACATTTCTGCTAATACTGCCAGCGGAAATTTAAATGGGCTGGATATTGCTGTACGCAAAGGGCTTGACAATGGACTGACCATCAACCAAATAAAAGCACTTTTAGAGCAACTATATGCGTATTGTGGATTTCCCCGCAGTTTAAACGGCATTAACACATTAATGTCAGTTATTGATAGTCGTACAAAACAGGGAATACAAGACAAACTTGGGCAGTCTTATAAACCTGTGATTGCAGAAGATCGATATGAGAAAGGTCGAACTACCCTTGAAACGTTAACGGGAGTATCGCAATCCAAACCCTCTCCGGGATTTGGCGATTTCAGCCCTGAAATTGACCGCTTTCTAAAAGAGCATCTCTTTGCAGATATTTTTGACAACAAATTACTCTCTTATAGAGAAAGAGAGTTGATAACTATCACCGCACTTGCGTCAATGAATGGTGTTGAGTCGCAGCTGAAGGCTCATATTGGTATTGGTAAAAACACTGGTATTACAGATGGAGAGTTATTGCAGCTAGCAGATATTTTAGACGTGTCTATCAATAGGTCACATGCTAATCAGGTACGTAAAATACTTGGCCAGCCAGAGTTAAAGGAGATTGATAACGACATGCTAGTTAGGATCTCTGCGATAGAGATTAGACCTGAATCACTTGATAAATATCTGGCAATTCTCAATGAAGAGGCTCAGAAGTCGGTAGAATTAGAGCCTGGTGTTATAAGTATTTTCCCAATGTATCGTTCAGATTCGGCTTCAAGTATTCGAATTGTCGAAATATATAGAAATCAGGCGGCTTATGAATCACATATTGCATCGCCACATTTCAAACACTACAAAACTTCTACAATTGAAATGGTTAAATCTTTAGATCTTGTGGATATGCAAGTGACAGATCCTCAAACAATGCTAAAGATTTTTCAAAAATTTAATTACATTAGTTCAGACTAAATTCTATGAGATATTTATGAACAAAGATGGATAGAAACATCGAAACTTTAATGTCAGCTATTCCTAGCAAGAAATATTCAACTGCCTCAGTGTTTGAGTGAGTAGGTTGTCAATATCTTTAGTTGATCTATTCAAGTGCCAATCCCCAAAATAGTCTTGGCTATTTAATTGGGGTTTTCAGGTTGATGGAAGGATTCAAAGCCAAATAAGGAAAACTGATATGCCTGTTGAATTTCTAACCCATGAACAAAAAAACAGCTACGGGCGATTCAGCGTAGAGCCTAACGATGTCCAGCTTTCTCGTTACTTCCATTTAGATGAAGCCGACTTGGCGTTTATCGCTCTACGTCGGGGTGATCACAACCGCTTTGGTGTTGCCCTGCAGTTAGGTTGTGTTCGCTTCCTAGGTACTTTCTTAACTGATTTAAGTCAAGTTCCAACGAATACGCAATGGTTTGTCGCAAGGCTACTTAATATAACCGATATCGATATTTTGTCGGGTTATTCTCAGCGCGAAACCACACGCCGCGAGCATTCTGCTCTGATCCGCAATCAATATGGTTATCGTGAGTTTGCCTGGCCATGGTCTTTCCGGCTATCTCGCCTTCTCTATAGTCGAAGCTGGATCAGTAATGAACGCCCGAGTTTACTGTTTGACTTGGCCACAGGATGGCTTATCCAACATAAAGTTCTTTTGCCAGGCGCATCAACGCTAACGCGTTTGATTTCGCAAATCAGAGAGCGAGCTGAAAACCGATTATGGCAGCGACTATCCAGTATCCCGAGTACAGAACAGAAAATTAAGCTGGATTCGTTACTACAAATTCCAGAAACAGCCAGAACATCGTACTTTGACCGATTTCGTAAGGGCCCTGTCAATATCAGTGGCCCAGCATTTAATGATACCATTGAACGCTACAAAGAACTCAAAACCTATGGGATGAATGAACTGGATTTTACCGGTATTCCTCCCGTACGATTTAAGCATGTTGCCCGTCATGCGGGAATGGTCACTGCGTACAAAATAGCCCGTATGCCGGAGATTAAACGTACCGCGATATTAGTGGCGTTTGTCAAAGCCTATGAAGTTATTGCATTAGATGAAGCTTTGGATGTACTGGATCTTTTGATTACCCACATCGCTGGCCAAGCGAAGAAATTAGGACAGAAAAAGCGTCTGCGTACACTTAAAGATTTGGATAAATCCGCGCTGGCGTTAGCAAAAGCTTGTGCACTGTTGCTAGATGACACCTTAGATGATGAGTCTCTACGTCCGTCAATCTTTGCTAAGTTTTCACGGGAAAAACTGGCGCTATCTATTTCTACCGTACACGAGCTAGCCCGACCTTATGATGATAATTTCCATGAAGAGATGGTTGAACAGTACGGGCGAGTTAGGCGTTTTCTGCCAAAACTACTCCATGATATCGAATTTTCCGCCGCTCCAGCGGGAGAAAATACGCTTGTAGTTCACCGGTACTTAGCGCAACTACTCGATTCAAAAAAGCAAATTCTTGATGACGCGCCAATGGGGATCATATCTAATCCCTGGAAACGACTGGTATTAGATAAAGATGGTCGGGTGACTAAACGAGGTTACACACTGTGCTTTTTGGATAAATTACAGGACAGTTTGCGCCGTCGAGATATCTATGTCGAAAACAGTGATCGCTGGGGTGATCCGAGAGCAAAACTGTTGCAGGGCCAAGAGTGGCAATCAAATCGAATTCAGGTCTGTCGCTCACTGGGACATCCGCTAAATGCGCAAGAAGCCATCGATGCGTTAGTCAGGCAATTAGATACAACCTACCACCAGGTTGCCGCAAATTTTGACGATAATGATTCAGTGGATATTGATATCTCGGGGAAACGACCGACACTGACCATCTCAAACATTGATAGACTGGATAACCCTCCGAGTTTACAAGGATTATCCAAACAAGTTGAGGCGTTACTTCCTGCCGTAGACCTCACAGAACTGCTACTTGAGATCAATGCTCATACTGGCTTTGCTGATGAGTTTACCCATATTAGCGAATCCAACGCTCGTGCTAATGATTTAACGGTAAGTATCTGTGCCGTGTTACTGTCCGAAGCTTGCAATATCGGCTTAGAGCCACTGATAAAATCTCATATCCCTGCCTTGACCAGACACCGACTCAGTTGGGTTAAACAAAACTATTTACGAGCTGAAACGTTAGTAAAAGCCAACGCGAAACTCGTCGATTTTCAGTCTACTCTGGCGTTAGCTAAGCATTGGGGCGGTGGTGAAGTTGCCTCTGCTGACGGGATGCGATTTATCACACCAGTAAGAACCGTCAATTCAGGAGCGAACCGAAAATACTTTGGCTCCAGCCGTGGTATCACATGGTATAACTTCGTCTCCGATCAGTTTTCTGGATTTCACGGAATCGTTATACCAGGAACACTACGAGACTCCATATTCGTACTGGAAGGATTACTGGAACAGCAAACCGGATTAAATCCCACTGAAATTATGACTGATACTGCCGGAGCCAGTGATATGGTATTTGGCTTATTCTGGTTGTTGGGGTATCAATTTTCGCCACGCTTAGCCGATGCGGGTGAATCGGTATTTTGGCGCGTAGATAAAGAAGCGGATTACGGCGTACTCGATGAGTTAGCACGAAGCTGCGTAAATCCTCAAAAAATAGAGCTTCATTGGGATGACATGATGCGTATTGCAGGCTCTCTTAAACTGGGGAAAGTGCAGGCATCAGAACTGATTCTGTCATTACTCAAAAGTGACCGTCCATCAAGTCTGGCCCAAGCCATTATCGAAGCAGGCCGTGTCAATAAGACATTATATTTACTGAATTACATCGATGACGAAGACTATCGACGCCGAATTCTAACCCAACTAAACCGAGGCGAAAGTCGTCATGCCGTTGCCAGAGCGATTTGCCATGGTCAACGCGGAGAAATCCGCAAACGTTACCGAGAAGGGCAAGAGGATCAATTGGGTTCGCTTGGTTTAGTCACTAATGCCGTTGTACTGTGGAATACCATCTATATGCAGGCTGCGTTAGAGCACGTAGAACGGCAAGGTGAAACGCTAAAAGATGAAGACATTGCAAGGCTATCACCACTCAGTCATAAGCATGTAAATATGTTGGGGCATTACTCATTTACATTGGCTGAACAGGTGTTAAATGGCGAGTTAAGGCCACTTAAACAACCGTCAGATCAAGATGATTTTGCTTAGCGTACGTTTTCGTTCCATTGGGCTTCAGACCCCAATACCGCGGGCACCACCGGTAATAAGAGCATTACGCTTTGTCATGATATCTCCTTGTTGGGGGTTAAAGTTGTTGGGGTTTGATTATTCGCTTTGGCTGAATCTTCGCTTGATGCCAATCTGGCGTCAGTGGCAAACGGCGGGATCAGTTGCCGCAAGCTATCAATCACCTGATTCAACTGGTGACAGGTTTGCACCGTGTCTTGCAATGTCAGTTGTTGCTGCGCGTCATTCAGCACCGTTTGGGCAATCTCAAGGCAATTCACCACCTGCGCCTTGGCCTGCGCAGTGAGTTGTAGCAGTTTTTTACGGCTGTCGCTGGCGCTGCGTAATTCAGCCAACCAACCGCGACTGACCAACACACTGATGGCACGGCTAACACTGGATTTATCCAAGTAAAGAATGTCGCAAATCTGCCGATGCGAGAGTGGTGCGCTATGGCTGTGTACGGTCAGGATAATGCCCCACTGCTCTGCGGTCAGCTCGATGCCCGCTTGTTTAAAGCGGGCCGTCAGCAATCGGTTAAACAGCCGACTAGCCAGTCCGGTTAAATGCCCTAACGATTGCCCTTGACCAACACTCTGCATTCGATTCTCAAAATTTGCTTTTTGCCAATATAGTTGCATACACAACGTTACTCAATAGCTATCTTAGCTATCGCCGTATTAGCATTGAAACTTATTGAAATTTCGGTAATAAAAAAGCCACTTATCGATTAAGTGGCTTTGGTTGTAAAAGCATTAGCAGCGATTACAGCGCTAATTCCAAAATGTTTGCAGCGTCTGTTGGGGTGATATCACCGTGTTCACCCAGTTGCACAAACTGGTGTTGTTCCAGTTTAGCCACAACCTTAGGAATGATATCTGCGCCTAAGCCGTAGTCCGCCAAACGGGTTTTAACGCCCATCGCTTCAAAGAACTCACGGGTACGCACAATGGCTTTCTCGGCGGCAATCAAATCATCACCATCAGTCACACCCAATACGCGACGGCCATATTGCGCCAATTTTTCGCGTTTCTGTTCCAGTTTGTAGATCCATAATGCTGGCATCACAATCGCCAGCGTTTGACCGTGGTCTAGGCCGTACAATCCAGTGATCTCTTGACCAATCAAGTGAGTCGCCCAGTCAGCTGGTACACCAGTGGCGATGAGGCCGTTCAGTGCCATTGTTGCTGCCCACATCAGGTTGGCGCGCACTTCATAGTTTTGTGGTTCAGTCAGTGCTTTAGGACCATCTTCCAAAATGGTAGACAGCAGCCCTTCGGCAAAGCGATCTTGTACCTTAGCGTTTACCGGGTATGTAACGTACTGTTCAAGCACATGCACAAATGAATCCACAACACCGTTACCCACTTGGCGTGCAGGCAAAGTGTACGTGGTTTGTGGGTCAAGAATTGAGAAACGTGGACGCACGTAATCAGAGTTGAAGAACAGTTTATCTTGCGTATCAGCGCGGGTGACGACTGAGGTTGGGTTCATTTCTGAACCGGTAGCAGCCAGTGTCAGTACACAACCGACTGGCAATGCGCCTTGAACCGCGCCACCGAATGATTGAATGATTTCCCACGCATCGCCTTGGTGTTTCGCAGCAGCCGCAATAAATTTAGTGGCGTCGATCACCGAACCACCACCGACGGCCAGTAGAAAGTCCACATTGTTGGCGTTAACTTGCTCAACTGCTTTCATGCACGTGTCGTAATGTGGGTTTGGTTCAATGCCACCAAACTCAACCCATTTGATGCCTTGCAGCGCGTTAGTCACTTGCTCAAATACGCCGTTCTTTTTGATACTACCGCCGCCGTAGACGATCATAACGGTTGCATCAGCTGGGACTTCTTGCGCCAATTGGGCAATTTGACCTTCACCAAAAATAATCTTGGTGTTATTGAAAAAACTAAAGTTGTTCATCGGTTTAAGCTTCCAAATAAAGAGGTGCCGTCGATAATTCAACATCACCAGATAAGAAAGGGTGTACAAGCGTGCAACAGCGAAACACTGCTGAATAGTAAGAGTTGCGATCGCTTTGTGAATGATGCCTATTTTTATGCAGTTGCAGGAGCTTTGACAACCGCTGAATACAGCGTTCGCGCGTAGGCGAGGCCTTTTCCAACGCTAAAATTAAAAATAATATCCATATAATCAGTATGTTAAATAATCACACTGCGATTGATGAGTTTTTCTAATTACTATTAGTGTTTTATTGAGCTTGTTTGTTATATTCGCTGTTTTAAACTGCTGAACTAACAAATTTGTATGACTCATTATTGTGGCGTTTTTCCCCTTAGCTCATCGCGTGAAATGCGTTGCTATCATCCATTGCCACAGTCCAAGTGTTCGCTGACAACATTCACTTACAGCGTTATCGGTAAGCCGTTTAAGCTGCTAAAGTTGTGTTGTTTTGCATAAGCAACTTTGAATATTGAGCCGCCGTTTCGCACATTTTTAAAGGAGCTATTAGGTTGGAAAACAAAGCAGATAAAGCCTCATTTTGGGCAGCCGCATTATCGCTTGCAGCCACCTTTGTTGCCTCAGCAACCCCAATTCCACTTTATGGCACCTATCAACGCATTGATGGCGTCAGCTATTTTGAATTGTCGCTCAGTTCTGTGGTGTATTTTGTGGGAGCAGTAACCGCACTGCTGATTTTTGGTCGCTTGTCGAATCATCTTGGTCGTCGCCCTGTGTCATTGATGGCGGTGGTATTGGCCGCGATGGCATCGGTATCATTCTTACAAGTGCATGATGCCTTACCGCTATTAACTGGCCGTTTTTTACAGGGCCTAGCCTGCGGGTTAGCCTCAACCGCTCTCGCCGCTTGGGTGGTCGATTGCGCCCAAGCCGTACCTAAATGGGTGGCACCGGCGGTGATCAGTTGCGGGCCTATGACCGGCTTAACTATCGGCGGCATTATCTCGGGTATTTTGGTGGAATATGGCCCAATACCACGGCAACTGCCCTTCTACGTTGTGCTGGTGTTATTGGTTATCTGCGTTGCATTGGTGATGCGCGCTAAAGAAACCATGCAGCCCTCAGCGGGCGCGTTAGCCTCATTAAAACCGCAAATGGGTTTACCGGTTAAAGCACGCAAGTTCTTCCCGGTTGCTGCAGTGACTTTTGTCAGTACTTGGGCGTTGGGCGGTTTCTTTCAAGCCTTTGGCCCCGCGATGGCGAATGAGCAATTGCACTCATCAAACGCAGTAGCAGCTGCCTTGGTATTTGCCTCGATTATGGCACCCAGCACCATCGGCGCTTCTATTGCAGGCAAGATGAGAGCCACCACATCGCAGTTTTATGGCATGGTGAGCTTTGCGGTTTTCGTTGGCGGTTTATTGCTGGCGTTGCAATGGGGCAGCTTAACCTTGTTCCTTATCACCAGTATCTTGGCCGGTACTTCACAAGGCATGGTCCTCACCGGCAGCATTCAAACCATGGTGTCACATTTACAACCGAAAGAGCGCGCTAATGTGTTGTCGGTAATCTATGTGACGTCCTATGTCGGCGCGGCGATCCCTACATTAATCGCAGGGCGTATGTCTGAAAGCTTCAGTCTGCTGCAAGTGGCCTGTGGCTATGGCGTACTAGCGCTTATCGGGGCTATCACCGTCATTGTTTCAAGAAAATATCAACAGCGGGAGTTTCAACAATGCGAGCTAAATGGCTAACGGGTTATTGGCGCCAAGCATTGCTGATGTTATGCGCGCTAATTTCCGTAAACGCTTATTCTACAAACGCAGTTCAGCAGGAGAACCACGTGAAAATTGCTATCGACATTCAAGGTCAAACCATCACTGCCACATTAAAAGCGAATAGCGAAGCAGTGAACGATTTTGTCGCCCAGTTGCCTTTGTCACTGACACTGACCGACTATGCCGCGACCGAAAAAGTCGCTGATTTGCCAAAACGTTTGTCTACCAAAGGTGAGCCTGCGGGCACCGCCGCCAAAGCCGGTGATATCACCTACTACGCTCCTTGGGGTAACTTGGCAATTTTCCACAAGTCATTTGGCCACGCCAGTGGTTTGGTTAAGTTGGGGTCACTGGATTCAGGCCTTGATCTGATGAAAAAATCTGGCGCCTTTGAAGTGACCATTCGCCTCGCTGACTAATCTTTTAACAGGCACAAGGAGTGAACATATGCCTCATGTAAAAGTAAGTTTCGCCACTCGTGATCTGAGCACCGAACAGCAACAAAGTTTTGCAAATGATCTCGTGGACGTATTGAAAAAACATCTCAGTACCACTGACGATGCAATTTCGGTTGAATTTGAAGAGGTGCCGTCAACCCAGTGGAAATCGTCGGTGTACGACCCGCGCATTAAACCGCAACTCGACAGCTTAGTGAAAAAACCCGGTTACGAAATGTAATCTTTAGGTATCAGCATTCATGAGGTTAAGCGCTTGTGAGTGTTAAGCAATAGACGGTAGCTTGATAACGAAAAACGCACTGGCTCACCGGCGCGTTTTTGTTTAATGGCGGTCGCGGTTTACCGTTCGGCAATACCCAGGTAGTAAGGAGAGATTGATGCAAAAGCGCAAACTCGGACAAGGGCTGGAAGTATCGGCCTTATCGTTGGGTGCGATGGGCTACGGTAAAGACCGTAATATTCCCGATCGCCGCGAGATGATCACCCTGTTACATCAGGCCGTAGAACGCGGCATGAACTTCTTTGATACCGCCGAAGTGTATGGCCCGTGGACCAATGAAGAGATGGTGGGCGATGCCTTTAAAGGCATGCGAGACAAAGTGATTATCGCCACCAAATTTGGTTGGGATATTGACCAAACCACTGGCGAACATCGCGGCGGCGTAAACAGCAAGCCAGAGCAGATCCGTCAATCGGTAGAAGGCAGTTTACGCCGTTTGGGCACGGACTATATCGACCTTTACTATCAGCATAGAGTTGACCCTGAAGTGCCTATGGAAGACGTTGCCGACGTAGTTCAGCAACTGATTAAAGAAGGCAAAGTGCGTTGGTTTGGCCTGTCTGAAGCGGGCGCAGAGTCAATTCGTCGTGCCCACGCGGTACAACCGGTAGCAGCGCTGCAGAGTGAGTACTCATTGTGGACGCGCGATCCCGAAGGCGAAATTCTCGATACGCTGGAGCAACTGGGCATCGGCTTAGTGCCCTTTAGCCCGCTCGGTAAAGGCTTTTTAACCGGCAAACTCAGTGCAGATACCCAATTTGCCGCCAATGATTTTCGCAGCATTTTGCCGCGCTATAGCAAAGAGGCGCTGCAAAATAATCTTAAAGTGGTTGGATTGCTGCAACAGATTGCAGCGAACTATAACGCGACCGCCGGGCAAGTCGCCCTCGCCTGGCTGTTGGCGCAAAAGCCGTGGATTGTGCCGCTGTTTGGTACCCGTAAACTGTCTCGCTTTGAAGAGAATATCGGCGCCCTGGCACTGCAACTCAGCAGTGACGATATCGCCACGCTTAACAGCACCCAGTTTGATATTCAGGGCGCACGTTATCCCGAAGCATTGATGAAACTCTCTGGCCGCTAGGGTTATTTTTGGCTTTAACGATACGAGGTAAACATTGAAGAAGATGTTGTATTGGATTCTCGCAATAATCATGCTGTTGGTAGTGGCTGTTTTTGCTTATTTGCAACTGCCAAAATTTGGTTCAGCTGCGGCGGGTGAACGCCTTGAAGCGATAAAACATGCTGCCAACTACCAAAACGGCGAATTTACCAACGAAATCGCCACCCCGCTGTTTACCACCGATAAGAGCTTTTTACAGATCTTATTTGAAAACATGGGTGATAAACCGCAGCGCTTGCGCCCAGAGAATCCGCTGCCTAGCGTGCATACCGCGATAAAGCAGCTCGACCGCAACCAAGATCTGTTTATTTGGCTCGGCCACTCCTCGTTCTATTTGCAAATTGCAGGTAAAACACTGCTGCTTGATCCTGTTTTTAGTGAAGACGCTGCACCTGTACCCTATGTTAACCGTCCGTTTGGGGGTACCAATATCTTCAATGCTGACGATTTCCCCGCTATCGATGCTTTATTGATTTCACACGACCATTGGGATCACTTAGATTACCCAAGCGTAATGGCACTAAAACCCAAGGTTGACCAAGTAATTACTGGGCTCGGCATTGGTGCTAGTTTTGATGCGTGGGGGTTTGAGAATAGTAAGATCCATAGCGGCAACTGGAATAGCCAGTTTGACCTTGGTGATGGCGTGAAAGTCAATTTAGTACCAGCGCGGCACTACTCAGGTCGTTCACTCAGTCGAAAACAAACGTTATGGGCGGGCTTTATTGTTGAATCACCCAAGTATCGGCTCTATTTTAGTGGCGATAGCGGTTACGGTCCTCACTTTAAAGAGTTACAGCAACGTTTTGGCGAATTTGATTTTGTCGCATTGGATTCAGGTCAATATGATGCGCGCTGGGCCAATATTCATATGACCCCAGAGCAAGCGGTGCAAGCTGCAACCGAGCTCAATACCAAGGCGTTCTTCCCAGAACATATTGGCAAATTTGCCTTGGCAAAACATCCTTGGGATGAACCATTTCAACGGGCAAAAGTTGCCAGCGAAGGTAAACCTTTTACTTTGGTCACACCGTTAATTGGTGAAGCGATTCTTTTGGATGGGATGCTGACGCATAGCTATCGAGATTGGTGGGCTGAAGCGGCAAAACTGCCACAAACGGCAAATACACCAGCGCTGGGATCCAGCAGCAATTAGTGTTTATGCGGTATCAGCAGTTTGGCAGCATCGCTATCATTACTGCTGATACCGAATGAAGTAGGCGAATCAAACAACTTGGCAAATGACTCTTCCGCGCGGTGGCAAGCCAACTCAAGTTGATCAAGCGGCACTGGCTTAGCAAAGTAGTAACCCTGCATTTCATCACAGCCCTGCTCTAGCAAATAATGGGCTTGTTCCGTGGTTTCAATCCCTTCACTACAGGTTTTCAAGCCAATGGCACGCGCCATGGCCAAAATGGCACTGAGTACCGCTCGGTCTTTCTGGGTTTTGATGCTGTTGATAATAAACTGCCGATCAATTTTCAGGGTGTCTAGCTCAATTTCCGTAAGGCAACTCAACGATGAATACCCCGTACCAAAATCGTCCAAGGCAACTGAACCGCCCAAGTCACGGATCTTTTTAAAGAAGCCATTTGCCGAACTTAAATCATCTAGGTAGCTTGACTCGGTCATCTCGAACTGCAAGTTCTTGATTGATTGGCCGTGATGGTCCAGTTGTTCGTTAATTATCTCTTCCAAAAGTGGATTTTTTAAATCTTCGGAAGAGACGTTCAACGACACTAAAATGTCATCACCACAAATCTTCTTTAGCTCGGCCAAATCGGAAATCACCCGTTTAATGACCCAACGGGTAATATCGCCGATTTTACCGCCGCTTTCGGCAATCGGAATAAATTCCGCCGGAGAGACAAAACCTAAGTCAGGGCTATGCCAACGCAACAAACCCTCAATGCCTCGAATTCTGCCATTGCGGCCAATCTTGAGCTGATAGACCATGCTAAATTCGTCATATTCCAAGGCAAAGGGAATCAAGCCGACAATCTGAATCCGACGCATATTGTCATCCAGCATGCTCGGTTCAAAAATCTTATGGGTACCTTTACCTAAGCGCTTCGCCTCGTACATGGCGATATCCGCATAAGAAATAATATTGTCACGGTTATAGTTTGCCGCACTGGCAAATACTACGCCCATACTTAAGCCAGTATGGATGTCCCATTGATCAATTCGCAGCGAATTTTCAAAGGTTTGGTAAATGCGCTCAACTAAGCTGCGAACCTCTTGGGCATTGGTGCCAAGCGCTGTAATCAGCAAAAATTCATCACCACCAAGGCGGCCTAAAATATCACCACGATTTAGATTGCCCAACACAGCTTCAGTCACGCCGATCAATAACTTATCGCCAACATCGTGGCCCATATGGTCGTTGATCGATTTAAAGTCATCGAGGTCAAAAAAGATTACCGCAAAATCACTGCTGTCGTTTTTGGCGATATTGATTCGGCGATCCAACAACTCCATCAGTTGTCGTCGGTTCACCAAGCCAGTTAGCTGGTCATAGTTTGCTAACTGATGCATGGCATCTTTTTGTTCTTTAAGCTGGGCTTGTTGCTGCAAGTTACGCTGAGTCTCGGTGTTAATCGTGTCCATCATATCGTTCATGGCGTGACCGAGCATCGCCACTTCATCGCGGCCCTCAACTTCACATTGCAACGAATAATCATTAGACCGTGATACCTTTTTGGTGAAGTTCACCAACGCCATCAGCGGCTTTAATAGTGACTCAAAAGAAAAGTACGTAGCGAGCAGTGCTAACACTAAAATGAGTACGCTGGTCGGCAAGGCTGATACCACTAATTGCGTTAAACTTTCAGCCACAGGTTTACTGATATTACTTTCGACTGACACATAGCCTATCGGCGCATTGGGCTCACCAATGGCGCGCGTACAGATCACCGAATCACTATTCTTAAAATGTTGAATACGTTCATTTATCGAGAGACGTTCGAAGTGTGGAAGCTGCAACATATCTTCATTATCGAACACCGATGCGGCGATATATTTTTCTTTGATTTCACCGGTGGGGCTATACACCACAACCGAGCGAACGTAGCTAAATTTCTCGAACTTCAATAACTGCGTTCTGATAAAAAAGCTGTCTTCCGATTCACTCATGGTCAATAGCAGATCGTCCGCAAAGTTTTCAGTCGTTGCGACTAACGAGTTTTCCGCTAATTCCGAATAACTGAGCTTATGCTCTCGGGCCGCAATCAATAGCACCATAGCGACGCAGATGCAGATCGACAGCGTACAGATAGCAAAAAACTTTGCTCGAATATTGAGACCTTTACCTAACAAGCGATCTGCCTTTTTATTCACGTATTATTTTTGGTAAACAACGGCCAACTCAGGCGGTAACTTTACATATCCTGGTAAATACGCCACAGAATTAGGGTTATTAAGTAGATAATCGATCACTTCATCAATCGAGTTCAGCTCAATCGGCGGCATTGCCCGTCCGGTAAACTGTAATTGCGTCCAATACGCTTTAACGCGATGTTCCGTGAGTCCTATCACTTCGTTATTGAACGTGGTTCTAATCTCATTGCCTGAAGCAAAAAACACAGGTTCAAACTTGCGGCCTAATGTGCCCCCCATAAAGATCTGCCGAACTTGGCTTTTCGACAGTTGTGGCACATCGTTGTCAGCTCGACTTACGACAATTATTCGGTTTGCGTCTGCATAACTGGCAGAGAAAGGACTCACCAGTACAAACGCCAACATCATTGTGGCGAGCTTTAATGAATGCAATATGCTAGTCCTTGTCATCATTAAAACACCCAATCAATTGCGAATAAAAACAGGGTCGAATTTCGGTCGAAATCCGGCTGTGGATTATCGTAAAAAGCGTTTTCACCTGGGTTACCATTAAGGAAAGTGACTTCCGTTTTAAGCGCAACATTATCAGCGACATCCCAGCGGGCACCAACCGTCCAACTTTTAGCATTATCTTTGTAACGCTGCGCCATTATGGATTCTATCGCGTAATAAACTTGGTCAAGCTCAGGACTGATACCTGGGACAATCTCCTGCTCAAAATTACTGTAGTGCATTTGACTGGCGGCATAGGTTAGATGGAAGGTAAAGTCTCCCCAGTAGACGCCCCCACCCACGTAGTAACCCGTCAATGCCCAAGGCACCATATATTGGATTTCAGACTGAGCCTGCATCCACTCTGCACGGAAAAAGTAATTGAGGTCATCGTAACTAAAACCAAGCTGAGTAATATCGCCCCAACCTTTGGTCTTTAGCGCATCGGCGGTACGGGTTAACCCCGCGCTCTGCAGCATCTGTTGTAACTGAGATAATTGAGGAATTTTTAGATCGGGATAACCGCGATAACGCGAGACGCGAAACTCAACATTCTCGTAGCGCGCCTTGGCAATCAAGCCGCCCATCTTCTTCAACTCATAGTCGGTGGTGCCGCCAAATATATAGATACCACCACCGCCATAGGAACCGGCATAACCTTGTAAGGTGTAGTCGATGGTATCGGTCGAGTAACCCCAAGTGACGTCGATGCCATCATAGGTGGGAAAGATGTAGCCGTTATAGATTTGGAATGGCAGGTTAATCCAAGGATAGGAGTAACCTACATCAATCGAATCACTGTAAAGGAAAAATGGACCACGTTGGCGTCCCGCACGAATGGTCAGGTTATCCGCGGGAGTCCATGTTAAATACAACCACTCTAAATCTGAGTCTCGAGTTTCAGAGGCAGTTAATACGCCTTGAGCGGTCACGCTTAACTTATCTGAAAACTGGTAGTTTGCCTGCAACCCAAGCAGCGATGCAGGTTTAAACGTAACACCGTCGTCGTAGCCTTTAAACTCAGCTTTATCAGTGCCGAGATTACCGACAACAAACCGTCCAAATCCTGAAAAGGTGAGATTGTTCCATGCACTGTCTTCGGCCATCGCGCTCTGCGTAAGATAACTGCCGCAGAGCACCACCGTAGAGACGGCTTGAGCCACGCATTTTTTTAGAATTGGTTTCATTTTATCCTTGCGAAACGCATGGTTAACTGTCGTGTGTTACATTTTAGTAGAAGATTTGCAACTTATCTGACAACTCACAATAAATGTGTGACATTAATTTAAAAAAACATTTAATTTGCATCATAAGGTCATAATTTTCATTAGCTTAAACTAACCTAGCAACGCTAATTCTTTAGATTAACTTCAGTATTAAATCATCGTATTCGGGTTGCTGTCGCCGTTACCGTCACAAACCGAACTTATAGAGGATGCAACGCTTGCGCGATTTGGCTGCAATTAACGGTGAAGATAGGTGACTAAGCGGGAATGATGTTGAGCACACAAGGCGATTAAAAAGCGCTCAATCGAAACGATTGAACGCTTTGAAAATTGAAATTTGCTGAGTGGTTATCGAGCAGCTACATCACCGGCCGCCCATTACCCAGAAGACGTCACAAGCAACAAATCGATACTGCGAAGAATCGTGCCGCATTAACCACAAATATCGTTTACGGCTGCCTTTAAACGCTGCAAGCCTTCAACAATTCGGCCGTGATTGGTGGCCAGATTCATGCGTAAAAAACCATCACCGTCAGCGCCGTAAACAGTGCCATCACTGAGCCACAAATGCTGCTCTTGATAGAGCTTATCTGCCAACACTTTGCTGCTAACTGGCAGAGCTCGGCAATCTAACCACGCTAAGTAAGTGGCTTCGAGCGGTGTCACTTGGATCATCGGCAACTCATGGGCGATAAAATCGCGCACCGTGGCAAAGTTCTGCGCCAAATAACTGCGCAACTCATCTAACCAAGGCGCGCCTTGTTCGTAGGCTGCAATTAATGCCGTGACCGCAAATGGGCTGATTTCACAGACTTCATTAATATTGATCTGTTTATCGATGCGCTTACGAAACTCGGCATCCTCTACCAGTATGTTCGCCACATGCACGCCAGCTAAGTTGAACGACTTACTGGGCGAACTGCAACTGACCGACTTTTGCAAAAACTCATCACCGAGAGAGGCAAACGGAATATGAGTCTGCCCCGGCATCATCAAGTCACAATGAATTTCATCCGACAGCACAGTCACGTTATTGGAAAAGCAGATTTCACCTAATTGACGCAGTTCATCTTCACGCCAACTGCGCCC
Organism: Shewanella avicenniae; assembly: GCF_017354945.1. Classification (NCBI taxonomy): domain Bacteria; kingdom Pseudomonadati; phylum Pseudomonadota; class Gammaproteobacteria; order Alteromonadales; family Shewanellaceae; genus Shewanella; species Shewanella avicenniae. The sequence continues at coordinate 2,268,220 of NZ_CP071503.1, forward strand.
CACCGGATTATGCGGATTGCATAGCAATAGCAGAGTGTTGTTGGGATCGGCGGCCTTTGCGGCAATGTCAGCAAAATCAAAGCTAAAATGGCCATTGTCGTTCAGTAGCGGGCTGTCGATTTGCTGACATCGTGAGTTACGAATCGATGAAAAGAAGCAGTTGTACGCAGGCATAGGCACAATTACACCCTCGCCCGGTTTCACCAAGGCTTGGATAATCGCCGACAACGCTGGCACTACACCGGTGGTAAACAGCACAGATTGGGGGCTAAAGCGAAAGTTGTGCCGCGTGGCAAACCAATTGGTTACCGCGGTGAAATAGCGCTCAGGCACTTTGGTGTAACCAAAAATGCCATGGTCTACGCGCGCATGTAACGCTTCGATGATCGCTGGCGCGGTACGAAAATCCATATCCGCGACCCACATAGGCAACATCTGCGCATCGTCGGCACTGTCCCATTTATAGGAGTTGCTGCCGCGGCGCTCTACCTGTTCATCAAAGTTAAATTGCATAGTTGATCCTTTACCTACTGCTTAACCGACGCTAATTTCGCATTCACCGGGATTGATGCAGTGTTCATCAATCACAATCTCACCAATCGATTTGGCATGAATACGGCCACCTTGTGGGTTTTTCACGCTGATCACATCACTGATGATGTCAGCATTAACGGTACTGTATTCAAAGCTTAAATCTGTGCCTTCCATGATACAGTTTTCCAGCACCAAATCTTTGCAGTAACACAAGGCTTGGGTACCGCGAATGGTGCAATTAACCAATCGCAGGTTTTTAGAGTGCCAACCCATAAATTCGCCATCGATGACCGAGTCATACACGGTGACGTTTTCTGAGCCCCAAAACGCATCTTTTGAATCCAAGTGCGAATTGCGGATCACCACGTTTTTTGAATCTTGAAAGCTGTAGTTACCTTGCAGATTAAGGTTTTCTACCACCACATCACGGGCATTCATAAAGAAGTAGTCGCCTTTTTTAGCTTCTACATTTCGCAGCTCGATGGTACGGCAGTTCCAACCGGTTTCTTGGGCATCACTGAACTTAACGTTTTCCACATAAATGTTGTCGCATTCTCGAAACATTTTTGGTGCATCAACCTGCGTATTCAATACTTTAACGTTTTTTGTATACCAGAGAGCCGTGCGTCCATAGGGAGTAAATAAGCAGTCATCCACGACCACATTTTCATTATGCCAAAAGACATATTTGCTCAAAAACTCACATTGAAACGCTTCAACATTTTGTGAGTGTTTGACCGCAGATTCGCCGGGGTAAAACTTCACATGTTCAAAACGGGTATCGTGGGCAGCAAAACAAGGACGTTCGCCATCGAAAAAAGTATCTTTAATTACGTTCATAATCCAACAACAGGTTGCTACTGAGATAAGGCATGGCTTGGTTCATCGAGCGCAGCTTACAATTCAGTGGTAAGTGATTAACTTGCGACCCGAAGGCCGCAAGCGATATACATTATTGTGGGTTACAGGAAGGCCCCGTTATCCACTTGAATGACTTGTCCAGTGACGGCTTTACCCATATCACTGGCCAAGAACAGCGCCGCATTCGCTTGATCGATTGGATCGGTCATTGGCACTGTGGTGTTGACATATTTATCTGAGAATTCAAGCATTACCGCACCGCCTTCTTGCTCACCTGCAGCCCAAGCTGCCGCAGCTTCGGTATCGGTTACCCCTGGCGCAATGGCATTACAGCGGATTTTGGTACCTGACAAACGAATTGCGATGTTTTTGGTCATGGTGTTTACCGCACCTTTGGTAGAGGTGTATGCCACCCCACAGATTGGCAGAGTGCCGTTGACCGATGACACGTTGATAATGCGGCCTTCGTTACGCGGTAAGAAGTGGTTTACCGCTTCACGGCAGTAACGGAATACGCCAGCAAGGTTCAGTTCCACGATTTTTGCAAAGTGTTCGTCAGTGGCTTCTTCAATGGCGACCATGTCACCAGAGCCAGCGTTATTGACCATAATGTCCACTTGGCCGAATGCTTCAATTGCTTGGGCAAACACTTTGGCCGGAGCTTTGGGATCACTTGAATCAGCTACCACTGCCAAGGCTTTACCCCCTTGTGCAACCGCGTTAACTTCATCCGTAGCTTTGTTCAAATTGGCTTCGTTACGCGCAGTAAGCACTACGTTGGCGCCTTCTTCGGCAAATAATTTGGCAATTGCATAGCCGATACCTTTACTGGCACCGGTCACAATGGCAGTTTTTCCTTCTAACAGCTTATTCATAACAGCCTCCAAAAATAGATTTTGATTGTTAGGCCTTATCCGTTGATTCGAAACGAATAACGTCTTGCTGAGAATCGAGGAATCGACACAGCCGCAGTAGCGCAGCGAGTGCGGAGTCAACTTAAAAACGCACTCCGGCGCTGCCTGAGATTAGATGCATCGATTGACGGCTGACACTTTCGCGCATCTTAAGCAATGAATAAATCGCAATTTTCTTCTTACAGTTATGAGAAATTTTGATTAATACTAATAACCTTATGATTTGTATGTTAATAGCTGGTTTAGATATCGCTGGCAAAAGCAACCGCCGCGTGCGATTTAACAGTGAGTTTGATAAAATGCGCAGAATTGTTGAGGGAGTTTCATAATTATGGCCAGAGAAAACTACAACGAACTGATTGCTTTTATTGCCGTTGCCAGAGAATGTAGCTTCACCAAAGCCGCAGCCCATTTGGGGATCACCCAGTCGGCACTGAGCCACACAGTGAAAGCGTTAGAGAAGCGTTTAGGGATTCGGCTACTCACCCGCACCACCCGCAACGTGTCACTCACCGAAGCCGGCGAACGGCTGTTAACCCGCATTTCGCCAAAGTTTGAAGAGATTGATACCGAGATTTCGCTGCTCAGTGAACTGCGCGATAAACCGGCAGGCACTATTCGTATTTCGTCGAGTGATCATGCGATTGATACCCTGCTGTGGCCGAAACTCGCCCATGTATTGCCGCAATATCCCGACATCAAATTGGAGTTATGCGTTGATTATGGTTTTACCGATATCGTTGAGCGCCGCTTTGATGCGGGGGTGCGGTTTGGTGAGGCGATCTCCAATGACATGATTGCAATTCGCATTGGGCCAGATCTCAGCATGGCGGCGGTGGCGACGCCTGAGTATTTCAGTCAGCACCCCAAGCCGGTCGTGCCACACGATCTGCTACAGCACAACTGCATCAACCTACGCTTGCCCACCTATGGCGGCTTGTATGCGTGGGAATTTGAAAAGGACGAGCGCCAGATTAACGTTAACGTTGAAGGCCAACTCATCTTCAACAGCGTGCAGCAGATTCTGCAGGCGTGTTTGGCCGGTCATGGCGTGGCCTTTTTACCAGAAGACATTTTTGCAGCGTACGTTGCTGACGGCCGTTTGGTACGGGTGCTGCAAGATTGGTGTCCACAGTTCTCGGGCTATCACCTCTACTTTCCTAACCGAATGCGCTCATCGTCGGCATTTGATGTGATTGTGAACGCATTGCGCGCCTAATTTCGCGCCCAACCCAAACTTTTAGCCAGAGACTTGGCTTAAAAAACAAAAATGCTGACCTCAATGAGTGTCAGCATTTTCGGTTAATGCACTCTTTTTATTAGCGAGCCGCTTATTCAGGCTTAGCGCTCGATTCGCGTTTAATCAGGTACGGCGTAATTACCGTTTCGAGTGGATGATTAAAGAATTCCGGTTGGCAGCGATGCAGCAATTTTTTGGTCGCCAAAATCGCCAGTTCTTCTACCGGACGCTTCATAGTGGTGAGTGACGGGATCACCCGCGAAGCAAATAAGTTATCGTCGAAACCAACTACCGACAGCTGTTCAGGGACGTTAATCCCTTTGGTATGCGCCACCCGCACTACCCCGGCCGCAGTCTCATCGTTATTGGCAAAAATAGCGCTGGGACGCGGCTCAAGCGCCAACAGTTGCTCGGCACATTTCAAACCACTTTCGTAGGTATTTTTACCTTCGACAATATACTGTTCCGCGATTGGCTTACCGGCATTTTTAGCGGCAGTGACAATACCAACCATCCGCTCCTGAGAGGAGTAATAGCTTAATGGCCCGGTGATCATGCCAATACGTTCATGGCCGAGATCCAACAGATGCTGCACAATTTCGTCCATCGCCTCGCGTTCATTGGAAATCACAATGTTTTCATGGTCATCTAAATCCGCTGACGCAATACGCACATAGGGGTGTTCCGCATCCGCCAGCGCTTTGGCAAGCTGTTTACTCTCAGAAACTGGCGGCAGAATCAGTACTCCATCCACATTGGATCGGGCAATAAACTTCAGGCAATTATCCACAAAGTCGGCTTCGCGCCATTTGCAGGGGTGAACCACCAATTCGTACCCCAGCTCAGTGCACACAGACAACACCCCGCGTTGCACTTGGTCGATATAGAGCGCATCGGGGTTATCGTAAATTAACCCCAGCAGGTAGGATCGTCGTGACGCTAGACCGCGGGCTTGTTTATCGGGTTGGAAATTAAGCTCGGCAATCACTTGTTCAATGCGTTTACGGGTTTCCTCACCCACGAGCGGCGAGCGATTGATCACCCGAGACACGGTGCGCTTTGACACCCCAGTAATGCGGGCAACATCGTTAATGGTGACTTTTTTATTATCTGTGGCCATTGGTTTGCTCGGAATGCGTTAATGCCGACAATATACCACAATCGGACTGGGCGTCTTTACCGCCATTTTGAATGGAATGGGCAAGTTTGCCCATTCCATTCACATTATTGAACTAAATGTGTTAATCCTGCTAACTCAGCGAATTGGATTTAGATTTTCATCCAGCGGTGTCATTTTCGGCATCAACAGATGCACGATGCCCAGCAGAATCAAATAGCACGATCCGGCAATCAAAAAGGCGTAAAAATAACCGGAGTTTCCTGCTTCATCCAACACTGTCCCCAGTGTTTTATCCGCAACAATACCAATCAGTGCGCCCATCATACCGCCCAAGCCGACCACCGAAGCCGTCGCCTTCTTCGGCATCACGTCCGACACCAAGGTATAAAGGTTAGCGGACCATGCTTGGTGACCCGCGGCCCCCATCGCAATCAGGCAAACCGCGATCCATTTGTTATCTGTCATCGCCACAAAACAGGTCGGCAGGATAAACAAGGCGCAGAACAGCAGGGTCATCTTGCGCGCTTTATTGGTGCTCCAACCACGATTCATAAAGAACCCCGACAGATAACCACCAAAAATGCTGCCCACATCGGCAAAGGCATAGATGATAAAGAAGGGAATCGCGATGTTTTTGATATCGACCGCAAAGGTATCGGCCAAGAATTTCGCGCCCCAGAACAGATAGAACCACCACACTGCATCGGTCAAACGCGGGATAGCACAAGCCCAAGCCTCACGGGTTCGAACCACTTTTCGCCAAGGCAACTTTTCATCGGATTCCGCAGCGCAGCCTTCGCAATCGCTTTGAATATACGCTAATTCTTCCGGGGTCACTTTTGGGTGATGTTCCGGCTTTCGGTAAACCCGCAACCAGAGGAACACCCAGATGCTACTCAAAGCACCGGTGATCAGGAACGGAATTTGCCAGTTATCACCATCGACCGACACAATGGCGCCAACCACGAAGGGGGCTGCGATTGCGCCGAAGCTTGACGCGGCATTAAAAATACCGGTGGAAAATGCTCGGTCTTTTTTCGGAAACCACTCACCAACGGTTTTAATGGCAGCAGGAAAGTTACCCGATTCACCGAAGCCCAAACCGAAGCGCGCCAAAACAAAACCGATGACACTGAACGCTGGCGTAACGGCGGCATGCAACATGCCGAACACGCTCCAGATCCCAATCGATAGCGTATAGCCTTTGCGGCAACCCAATTTATCGATAATGCTGCCCATGGTGACCATACCGATGGCATAGGCCACTTTAAAGGCGATCATAATGTTGGCGTAATCGCTGTTATCCCAATGGAATAAACGTTCTAAGGTAGGTGCCATCACACCAATAATACTTCGGTCGAAGTAGTTGATAGTGGTGGCAAACATAAGCATTGCTAGAATACGAAATCGATAATTCCCTATCGCATTTTTACTTGTTATATGAATTGCTGTTGTCATTCTTCTCACCATTTTTATGTTGTGTATCGACATCCCCAGAGATAGCACCACCTAACATGGTGTTGCGGTCGATAAAGACTTAGCTTTTCATGCATTAATTAAATAAGCCGTTACTGATGTGTTTCGCGTCGTCAAATTAACGCGCATCGATAAATAACCTATTTGTGCAAATGATTTTACTGAACCCCCACAGCTCAGTTGTTAACAATCTCAATTCCGATTGATTTTATAGCTAACCATGATTTTCATCGTTTGGCATTAACTCATTAATTTTGCTAATAAAAAATGCCAAATACATCATACAAATAAAGAATTAACTATAAAATACAGTGAGTTAATAAATTCACTAACGCAACCATTGAAACTTTTGATTGTGTATTGTTATCTTTTGCTACCGGTGGCAATATGTCAATCAAACTAAAGTACAGGTAGCAAAATTTGCACTTGAAATGCTACCGGCGACACAAATTTGACTATTTTGGGGCAGTCTATGAAGCAATTAAATCGCACGAATTTTCAGTATCCCAATTACCCGAGCAAAATAATGCAATTCGGTGAGGGCAATTTCCTTCGCGCTTTTTTTGATTGGCAAATCGATTTATTAAATCAGCAGTGTGATCTTGGTGCAGGTGTATCGATTATTCGCCCAATTGATTATGACGCCCTGCCCCTGCTGAATACTCAAGATGGTTTATATACCAGCATTGTGCGCGGCATTGATGAAGCGGGCCAAGCCGTTCAACAAACCCGTGTGATCAGTTGCGTTAATGAAGAAATCCCAGTCTATCAGCAATTTGAACGCTATTTGGCGCTCGCGGAAGACCCCAATATTGAACTGGTGGTATCAAATACTACCGAAGCTGGCATTGAGTTTATTGGCGAAGATAAGCTGGACGACAAACCCGCCAAAGCCTTTCCGGCAAAACTGACCCAATGGCTGTACCATCGCTATCAACACTTTGCTGGCGCAGCGGATGCCGGGGTGATTCTGCTACCTTGCGAACTGATTGATTACAACGGCGAAAAACTGAAAGAGATTGTGCTCAAGTACTGCGATTTATGGCAATTAGAAGCGGGCTTTGTGGAATGGTTAAACAGCGCCAATGAGTTCTGCTCTACCCTTGTGGATCGAATTGTGACCGGCTTTCCGCGCGACGAACATGCCGCACTACAATCAGAGTTTGGCTATGCCGACAACTTTATGGTCACCAGCGAATACTTCCATCTGTTTGTGATTCAAGGTTCTGATCGCATTAAGCAATTTCTGAAACTGGCGCAAAGCGATCTCAACATTATCGTAGTGGATGACATCGCCCCGTACAAACAACGCAAAGTGGCCATTTTGAATGGTGCTCATACTGCGATGGTGCCACTGGCATATCTTGCTGGATTAGAGGCAGTCAAAGAAACCGTTGAAGATCCGCTGTTTAGCCGTTACGTACGCCAGTTCATTTTTGATGAAGTCATTCCAACACTGAACTTTGCCGAAGATGAGATCAGTGAATTCGCTGAAGCAGTGATTACCCGTTTCCAAAACCCCTATATCCATCATCTGTTGATCTCAATTTCGCTCAACAGCATGACCAAATACACCACGCGCATTTTACCGCAGCTACTTGCTTATCAAGCGAAAACTGGCGAGCTGCCTAAGTTGATGATCGCTGCATTAGCTGGGCAAATTTTGTTTTATCGCGGCTTACGTGATGGCCAGCAGATCCCGTTAAAAGATGACGAATTCTGGCTAACAAAATTCGCTAGCTTGTGGGCGCAATATCAACAAGATAACTTGCCACTGCGCGCCTTGGTACACAGCGTGTTGGCGGAAAGCGATCATTGGGGCCAAGACCTTAACCAAGTAGCCTGTATGACTGACGCGGTAACTGCAAACCTTGAACAAATGCTGCAGCAAGGTGTGCGGGCCACATTAGCGCCGCTACTGGCTTAGGTTAGGAGCGAACCATGAAACCGATTATTCGTTTACATCCCAGCGATAACGTTGCCATCGCCCTCGCGCCACTCAGCGCTGGCACCGAAGTTGAGGTTGATGAGCTGCAATTACTGCTGCAACAAGATGTTGAAAAAGGCCACAAAATCGCCCTGTACGATATTGAAGCTGGCAGCGATGTCATTAAATATGGCTCACCCATTGGCCACGCCTTGAGTACCATCGGTGTGGGCACCTGGGTGCATACCGATCAGATTAAAACCAACCTCAATGACGAGTTGGAATATCGCTACCAACCGATAGCGAACAGCGTAGCGCCGCAAGTCGATGACTCTCCGGAAGTGATGATCTATCGCCGCGCCGATGGTCAAGTGGGGATTCGTAACGAGCTGTGGGTGATCCCCAGTGTCGGCTGCGTCAACGGCATGGCAGCGCAGATGGTTAAGCAGTTCTTGCAACGCCATCCGCAGTTAGAGATTGATGGCGTGCATGTATTTCCGCATCAGTTTGGTTGTTCGCAGCTCGGTGATGATTTGCAGATGACCAAAAAGCTAATGCAAAACATGATTGAGCATCCCAATGCCGGCGGTGTCTTGGTGGTTGGCTTAGGCTGCGAAAACAACCAAGTGGCAGCACTGAAATTGGGCGTAGAGCATCGTAGCGACGACCGCGTGAAATACCTCATCACCCAGCATGTTGAAGATGAAGTAGCAGCAGGTGTCGAGCAACTTGAAGCACTGTATCAAGTGATGCGTCACGATCAACGCGTGCCCGGCAAACTCACCGAGATTCATTTTGGTTTGGAATGCGGCGGCAGTGATGGGCTCTCCGGCATTACCGCCAACCCCATGTTAGGGCAGCTATCCGACTATTTGATTGCCCGAGGTGGCACCACGGTACTCACTGAAGTGCCAGAGATGTTCGGCGCGGAAACCATTTTAATGTCGCGATGTAAAGATGAAGCCACCTTTGAGCAGCTTGTCGAGATGGTTAACGGCTTTAAACGCTATTACAAAAAGCATGATCAGCCCGTGTATGAAAACCCATCCCCCGGCAACAAAAAAGGTGGGATCACCACGCTGGAAGATAAATCGCTCGGCTGCACCCAAAAAGCCGGCCAAAGCAGTGTTGAGGCGATTTTAGATTACGGTGAACGGTTACAAAAACCAGGGCTGCATCTGCTCAACGCGCCCGGCAATGATGCAATCGCCACTAGCGCCCTCGCCGCCTGCGGTTGTCAAATGGTGCTGTTTACCACAGGCCGTGGCACGCCTTATGGGGGTTTTGTGCCCACCCTGAAAATTGCCACCAACTCCGAATTAGCCAACAAGAAAAAACATTGGATCGATTTTGATGCAGGCCGCTTGATTAATGATGTCTCGATGGCCGAACTGCTGGATGAATTTATCGCACTGCTGGTGCGCGCCTGTAACGGCGAAGCAGTGAAAAACGAGCTAAATGATATTCGTGAGATCGCCATTTGGAAGCAAGGGGTGACCTTGTGAGTAGCCTAATCCCTACCCCCAAAAAAGTCGCCATTATCGGCGAATGCATGGTGGAATTATCTGGCCAATTGATGGGCCAAATGCAGCAAGGTTTTGGTGGTGACACCCTTAACACCGCGGTGTATCTCAAGCGGGTAGCTGGCATTGCAGCGCAAGTCGCTTATGTCACCGCGATGGGGCAAGACTCGCTCAGCCAAGCGATTATTGAGCGTTGGCTACAAGCCGACATCGACTGTCAGTTTGTGCTACGCGATCCAAGCCGGAATGCTGGGTTGTATCTGATTGAAAATGACGCCAATGGCGAGCGCAGTTTTCACTATTGGCGTAACCAAGCCGCTGCGCGTTATCTGCTGCAACACCCAGATATCGAGGCTGTATTAGCAGCGCTAAAAAGTTATGATTTGATTTACCTTTCTGGTATTAGCCTCGCCATTCTGCCCGCAGAGGACCGCGGCAAACTTATCGATTTTCTGATTCAAGCGAAAGCCGCTGGCGTTACCCTCGCCTTTGACGGTAATTACCGCGCCCGTTTGTGGGCATCGACCAGTGAAACCCAAGCCATTTATAAGCAGTTGTATGCGCTTTGTGATATCGCATTGCTCACCTTTGATGATGAGGCCGCTCTATGGGGCGATAGCGACGTTGAAGCCGCGTTTGACCGCTTAGGCGAATATCAAATCAACACCTTGGTGCTGAAAGTGGGCGGCGATGGATGTTATCTGCAACACGCCAACCAACGCCAGCATATTGCCACCACGCCGGTAGCTCACGTGGTAGATACCACCGCTGCAGGTGACTCATTTAATGCTGGATTTTTGGCCGCTTGGCTGATGGGGCACTCACATGAGCAAGCGGCTGGTTGGGGCAATCAACTAGCAGGCCAAGTGATTCAGCAGTCAGGTGCTATTGTGCCAACCGCGCCATTGGTTTGAGCCATATTTGAAGCGCAGCTGTCGCAGCTTGAGTAAAGATGGACTGTGCTCTCTCTTATCTGTGAACAAGCGTGTACGGAAGCGCAATTTTTTGTAGATGAGAGAGTTTTGTAGATGAGCAAGCTTTTGTGGATAAGCGAATTTTAGTCGTAAGTGCGAGTAACACAGAACAGCACAGCGACCACTTAAAAACTATAAATTAAGTTAGGAGCGCATTCATGGCGTCATTTAAAGCTTTACTGGGGGAACAGGTGTTGCTGCCCATTATTCAGGCAGACACCGCAGCGCAAGGGGTGGCTATCGCGGGGGCGATGCAGCAAGCAGGAATTCATTTGGTGGAAGTCGTACTACGCACCGAAGCCTCTATCGCGGCGATGCAAGCAATCAAAGCGGCCTATCCCAACATGGTGGTCGGTGCAGGCACGGTGACCAATGCAGAGATTCTAAAAGTGGCGATTGCCGCAGGTGCTGATTTTATTATCACCCCAGCCGTATCGCCAAATTTGCTTAGCCAATTGTGTGATTGCCCGGTGCCAGTCGTGCCCGGCGTGTCGAACTCTGCTGACGTGCTGTTGGCGATTGAACATGGTTTTACCGAATTAAAACTGTTCCCAGCCACCTTGTCTGGCGGCGCGGCGTTTATCAAAGCGATGGGCGCGGTATTCCCTCAAGTTAGCTTCTGCCCAACAGGCGGGATCAGCGACAAAAACAAAGATGAGTTTTTAACGCTACCTAACTGCTTGGCAGTGGGCGGCTCTTGGGTTGCTCCAAGCGATTGGGTTGAATCCGCCAGCTGGGACAAAATTACCGCCGCCTGTGCTCAGGCGAACCAAGCATTAGCGGGCTAATTGATGGCATACTGTGCACAGATTTTCGGCAGCGATGCTGCGTTACTCACAAAGTTACAATCTCTTGTGCACTGCGATTGCCACCGGTAGCAATAGAATGGTAAAACTAGCCTTAAATTTTTACGCCATCATTTTTAGAGATCGCCTCGAAACATTGGACGTTGATGACGATCTGCTTATTGAGGAACCATCATGACTTCTGCAGTTATTCCATTAGAGATGCATCCAGACCGTCTCTTTTCTAGCGATAAAAACGTGGTTGCCATTGCGCGCGAGCTTTATGAAGCGATAAAAGACCTGCCGATTGTCAGTCCTCACGGCCACACAGATCCCCGTTGGTTTAGTGAGAACCAGAATTTTCAAAACGCGACTGATCTGCTGATAAAGCCAGATCACTATGTGTTCCGTATGCTCTACAGCCAAGGGATTCCATTAGAAGCCTTGGCGATTCCGCAACGTGGTTTACAGGGCGACCGCAGCCAAGATAACGCGGTAGATCCGCTCGAAGTGTGGAAGATTTTTGCCAAACACTACTATCTGTTTGCAGGCACGCCTTCTGGCTACTGGCTCGACTCAACTTTCGCCAATGTGTTTGGTTTTAAAGATAAACTTTGTGAAGCCAATGCCGCCGATTACTACCATGAAATCAACCGCCAGCTGCAATCAGCTGCATTTGCACCGCGAGCTTTGATGGATAAGTTCAATATCGAAGTGATTGCCACTACTGAAGGCGCGCTCGATGAACTGAAACAACATAAAAAGCTCACCGGCACTAATTTCGAAAAACGAGTGGTGACGACCTTCCGCCCAGATGATGTAGTCGATGCCAGCCGTGAAGATTTTATCGCCAACGTGCAAACCCTAGGCGAGATTACAGGCTGTGACACCACAAACTGGCAAGGTTATCTGCAAGCGATTAAAGCGCGTCGGCAATATTTTATTGAACATGGCCGCGCTACCGCCACTGACCACGGACATCCAACTGCACTCACCGCTGACCTTTCGCAGGCAGAATGTGAAACCCTGTTTAAGCAATGTGTTAGCGGCGAAGCCAGCAAAGCGCAACAAGAGCTGTTCCGTGGCCAGATGCTGACCGAACTTGCAGGAATGAGCATTGAAGATGGCTTGGTGATGCAGATCCATCCGGGCGCACATCGCGACCACAACAAACGTATTTTCGATATCTATGGCCGCGATAAAGGCGCCGATATTCCATCACAAACTGAATACGTGAATGCGTTGAAACCACTGCTGAGCAAATACGGCAACAACATGGATCTGCGCATCATTCTGTTTACGCTGGATGAAACCACCTACAGTCGCGAACTAGCGCCACTGGCAGGTCATTATCCGACCTTGAAGCTTGGCCCAGCATGGTGGTTCCACGACAGCCCTGCCGGTATGTTAAGGTTCCGCCAGCAAGTGACTGAAACAGCAGGCTTCTATAACACCGTTGGTTTTAACGATGACACTCGTGCCTTCCTGTCGATCCCAGCACGTCATGACGTGGCACGTCGCGTAGATTGTCGTTATCTGGCGGAGTTGGTGGCTAACCACCAAATTACATTAGCGGATGCGAAAACACTGTCATATCAGTTAACCTACGGGCTAGTAAAACAAGCGTATAACTTCAAATAAGATAGAGGCACTGGTAACTGACCTCGCAATTAACCAATGACAAACGCTTAAATATTGGGGACTTTTTATGATTAGCCATCTGTTTAAGCGCACCAAAACGTGCGCTGTTGTACTCGGCTTAATGTCATGTGTACCGTATCAGCAACTGCAAGCTGCTCAAGTTAATGATTGGGAAAACCCAGCAGTATTTGCGGTAAATTCTCTGCCGGATCGCGCCTTTTTTATCTCCTATCCGACCAAATCGTTAGCGATGGCTGGAGATGAACAGGCCTCAGCTCAATACCATTCGCTCAATGGCCAATGGCACTTCAACTTTGTTGAAACACCTGCGCAGCGCCCGCTCGATTTCTTTGAAAAAGATTTTGATGTATCAAAATGGCCGCTGATCAAAGTGCCATCAAACTGGCAGCTGCAGGGGTACGACTACCCTATCTATGTGAATCACGGTTACGGCTTTCCAAAAAACAAGCCGCTGGCGCCTGAGTACGATCCGGTTGGCTCTTATCGTCGTGACTTTACCGTGGCTGACGACTGGCAAGATAAACGCATCATTCTGCACTTTGGCTCAGTAAAGTCTGCCTTCTATGTGTGGGTCAATGGCAAAAAAGTCGGCTACAGCCAAGATGGCAAACTGCCCGCCGAATTTGACATCACCGATTTCGTCAATAAAGGCAATAACAGCCTGTCTGTGCAAGTATTCCGCTGGAGCGATGGCAGCTATCTTGAAGACCAAGATATGTGGCGCATGAGCGGTATTCAGCGCGATGTATTCCTGCAAGTGGTGCCTAAAGTGCAATTGTGGGATTTCCATGCCGATACATCGCTGCAAAACAGCTTTAAAGACGGTCTGCTCGATCTGAGCGTTAAACTGCAAAACAGTGACAGCAAAGCCCAAGATGTTGCACTGCATGCTGCAGTGTATGATGGCGACAAGTTGCTTTGGCAAAACAAAACCGAACTCAGTATTGCTGCGGGCAATACCGAAATCATTGAAAAGACCCATCAATTTGCCAATGTCGGCGCATGGTCAGCAGAAACACCCAAACTGTACGACTTGGTGCTGACCTTGAGCCGCAAAGGCGAGCAGGACCAAGTGGTGCGTCAAGCACTCGGCTTCCGTAACGTTAAAATTGAAAAAGGTCAGCTGTTGGTGAACGGCCAGCCGATCATCATCAAAGGGGTAAACCGCCACGAGGTTGAAGCGAAGAACGGCCAAGCGATTGGGCGTGAGAGCATGCTGCGCGACATCCAATTGATGAAGCAGTTTAACGTAAACACGGTACGTAACTCGCACTACCCCAATGACCCTTACTGGTATCAACTGTGCGATCAGTACGGCTTGTATGTGGTCGATGAGGCCAACGTGGAATCACATGGCTATGGCTTTACCCCAGAAGGCAATATCGGTAATGATCCGCAATTCAAGGATGCCATTCTTGAACGCATTAAGGGCATGATTGAGCGCGATAAAAACCACCCATCGATTATCTCGTGGTCATTGGGCAATGAAATCGGCCCAGGCCCGAATATGTCTGCCGCCTATCGTTACGTGAAGTCGATTGAAGACAACCGTATCGTGCAGTTTGAAACCCGCGAAACTTGGTTCAAAGAGAAAATGACCGATGTGATTGGCTGGATGTACGCCGACCGCAACGAAATCACCACCAAGTACCTTGATAAGTACCCAGAGCAGCCATTTATTTGGGTGGAATACGCTCATACCATGGGCAACGCCGGCGGTAACCTAAAAGAGTTGTGGGACTATGTCTATGAGCATCCACAAGTGCAAGGCGGCAGTGTATGGGATTGGGTTGACCAAGGCTTAGAGCAAACAGACGCCAACGGCAACATCTACTACGCCTATGGCGGCGACTTTGAACCGAAAGGCACCCGTAACGCCAATAACTATCTGGCCAACGGCTTGATTGGTTCTGATCGCAATCCGCACCCCGATTTGTATGAGCTGAAAAAACTCTACCAAAACATTGTGGTTAAGCCGCAAGCCAATGGTGAATACCTCATTACCAACCGTAACTTCTTTAAAGATTTAAGCGATGTTACCGGTCAATGGGCGCTGTTAGAAAATGGCACAGTAGTAATGCAAGGCGAGCTGCCAACGCTGCACACCCCACCACAAGGCGACAGCACAGTTAAAATCGCTCAATTGAACGGCTACCCATTCAAAGATGGTAAAGAATACCTGCTCGATTTTAAATTTGTGAGCAAGGCGAAACAGGGCGTGATTCCGGCTGGGCATGTAATGGCCGCTGATCAATTTATACTGCAATCGCCAATGGCAGCTCCCGTGGTGAGTAAGGCCGCGAAGCTGAGTTTGAATGACGGCGACAAGCTCATCAGCGTCACCAGCGATGCAGTCAAGCTTGCCTTCAACAAGCAAACAGGCCGTTTGCAAAGCTATCAAGTTGACGGTGTTGAGTTGATTAAAGCAGGTGAAGGCTTGTTCCCTAACTTCTGGCGTGCGCTGACCGATAAGGACTTCGGTAACCGCTTAGGTGAGAAGTCTGCCGTATTTAAAGATGCTGCAGCGACGGCCAACGTCACCGATGTTGAGATTGAGCAAACCCAAGGGCAAGCCAATATCCGCTTTACGTTGGACTTCCCTGCACTGAAGAGCTCGGCCAACATCAGCTATCAAGTGGGTGCTAAAGGTGAAGTACTGGTGGATTACCAAGCAACGCTGAGCAAGGAATTGCCTGAGATGCCACGCTTTGGCTTAAAGATGCAACTGCCAGAAGGCTTCGATAACGCCAGTTGGTATGGCCGTGGTCCTTGGGAAAACTACCAAGACCGTAAATACGCGGCGGATTTAGGTATCTACCACGCCAAAGTGAGCGAGCTATATACGCCATATATTCGTCCGCAAGAAAACGGTAACCGTAGCGACACCCGTTGGCTGACCATCACCAATAAAGATGGCGTGGGTCTGAAAGTGATTGGCGATCCGCAGTTTGATTTCACTGCGCATCACAACACCATTGCTGATTTTGACTATCCAAAAGAAGCACAGCGCCACATCAACGATATTCAACCGCGGCCATTGACCGAGTTGATCCTCGATCTGCGTCAACGTGGTGCCGGTGGTGATAACAGTTGGGGCGCAACCCCTTACGATCAATATCGATTATTGCCGGAAAAACAGCAGACGTATGAGCTCAAGCTGTTGCTGCAACCTATCAGCAAATAGCGGCAACCAATCAGCGAATCATGGCTGAAAATTAACAGCAAACGGCTCCACTAGGAGCCGTTTTTTTTTGGCAAAATCAACTCCACTCTTGGCTGTTCTTAGCCAAATTCACACTCGCTAAATCAGCAGTTAGTCATTGATGATTAACAATATTCTTACAATTGAAAAATATCCAGCAAGCTGATTGCTAATTAATCAATAAACAGGCTAACATTCCGTCTTCATCTCGGTTACCACTCAACTGAGATGACGCAGTCAGGCTGAATTTTCACCGTCGCGCTGCCGTTAATTTTCTTTCCATGAGCGAAATATGATCGATGAAAACTTGGCGATGATCGCCAAACAACGTAAACAGATTTACCTAAGACAAGCGATTGCCGACTACCACTTGGAGTTATTTGGCGACTACCTTGCTGAGCGTAATAAATACAAAGAATTATTGGGTTTTGACGCCATTCGTTTTTACCTTTGTGTGAAGCACAACTATACGCCGATGCAAGTTCAACAGATGTCATCGAGCGAATTGCGTTTTCTGCTCAATGAAGAGATGCGCTACTGGACACCGCCAAAAGAGTTAGCTTGGTCGGTGTAACTCTCTCCATGCTGCGTGTCGGACTCGCGCAGCAAGATTGAATAAGGATGTTTAACTTGAATAATGCCGGTATCTCTTTAGTGACAGCCGCCCTATTCACCCTATTAGTCGGCTGTAATGGCGATGACAGCAAGGCAAACGAACCCGTAGCGGTAGGCGAATGTGGCGCGCATGGCGTACCACGCATTAACGTGCGCTTACATGATTCACTGGATGATGCGCTTGTTATCGACGATGCCACAGTGCTAATCATTGAAGAGAGCGAAACTGCAAGCCAGCAAGACTATGCAGAGTATATTCCTGAAGGCGAAACACATTTAGCAGGTGAACCCGGCGCCTATTTCACCTTAATGACCATCAACGCCATCAGCTACAATATCAATATCGAAGTCACGGCCGAGGGCTACAACGCCGCAGTGGTCAAAAACATCCCCTTTGAACTGGATTCAAGCTGTATGGCAGAAAACAACGTCAGTTACGATGTGTATCTGTGCCCGTTGAATACCAATTGCCTGTGATGCAGTGTTAAGCACGTGCTGGGAGTCGTTATGGTGATCAGTTGCTGCGTGTTAGTACTGGGATTGATGATTGTTTACTCGCAATACACGGGTGGATTGCCGCTGCAATATCGGTGGCGCAATTGTTGTGGTAAAGATTGGAAAAGACGCTTTGCCGATGTCCCCAAACAGGATATTAGAAAGTTTTTAGCTCTGTTCGCAGGCGCATTTGCTTTTGCACCAAAGCAAAAACTGAAGTTTTCACCGGACGACAAAATCCTTGTTATCTACCAAGCACTTTATCCAATAAAAGCGATGCCTGACGCGCTAGAACTGGAAACACTTGCAACGGATTTGGCGCAAGCTTATGGAGTTTTATTGCAAGATATTTGGCATGATGACTTGAGTCTAGGTGAACTGTTTGAAAGCACGTTAAATCACATCACTGCAACGGACTAAGCACCCAGATTTGTCGCTTACATCACTCGCTTAGACCGAAATAAACCAGCCCCGCAATCATTTAATACAAATGATTGCGGGGCTGGTTGTTTAGCTGTCTAAATAGCGCTTAAGAATTACTCACAAAGACTACAGCTGAGACTCAATTTGCGCTAATGCCTCGGCGGTTAAACTGCCACGCCAGCCTTGCAACACTAGGGGCTCAGCAGCGATTTTACCGCCCCACTGCCACTCGAGATACTCGTGAATCAATTTCTTAGATCCCAGCAGTTCAATTGGCACTTGGCGCGTTTCAGAGATATCAGTCAACACCGCTTTGATAATCTTAAACGCGGATTTATATCCAGGCTTTAACGCCAACACATCCAGCGGCTCTGGCAGACTTTGCAGGTCGACGTTGTCCAGCGCCTTCAACAGCTCTTTGCCATAAAAACGTTTTTCATGATCGTTTAAATCCCGTGATTGCAGCAGCTCGTTCATCGATCGCGGTTGCTTCTTCGCTAACGCAATCAGGGTGTGATCTTTCAGCACAAACCCAACTGCCATATCGCGTTTAATCGCCTTGGCAAGCCGCCATGCTGCTAACGAACGCAGCACCGCCAACTCTGTCGGCTCCAACTGAAAGGCATTCTTCACTTTCAGATAGGCTTGCTGCATATCGGCTGCTTGCAAACGCCCTTCGGTCATCCGTTGGCTTTCTTCATAGGCCCATTCCAAGCGGTTTTGCTCAACCAGTTTGTCACGCAGCATGGGATAAAGCTGGTACAGATACTTCACGTCGTTAGCGGCATAAAACAGCTGTGCATCGGTCAATGGGCGCTTAATCCAGTCGGTGCGAGATTCGCCTTTATCCAACTCAATATCCAGCAATTGCTGCACTAACTTGGCGTAACCTAAGCCATGCCCCATTCCGGCAATCGCAGCAGCAATTTGAGAATCAAGCAAGGGCGCAGGCTGGCAGTTGCCATGATGGGCGAATACTTCCAGATCTTCGCTACCTGAATGCAGCAGTTTGAGAATATTCGGATTACTCAACAGTGCCCAGAACGGGGATAAATCTTCAATCGCCACCGGATCGATTAACGCTAAGGTTTCACCATCATACGCTTGAATAAGCCCCAGACGCGCATAATAGGTACGAGTACGCACAAATTCCGTATCAAGCACCAGTAGCGAACAACGCTCATACTGCGCAACTAATGTTTGCAACGCATCAGCAGTATCAACGTATAAAAAATCTTGCAAAACATACTCCTGTAATGAAATGTGGCGGCAATTCGACAATGAAAAAACCGGCATTACATGCCGGCTTTTTGTGGATTAGGCTGACTTCGCTTCGTCCCGAAGTTCCCTTCGCAGGATTTTGCCCACATTACTCTTTGGCAATTCGTCACGGAATTCTACCAGTTTTGGCACCTTATAGCCCGTTAAATACTGACGGCAATGGGCGATGATGTCATCTTTGGTCAAAGATTTATCCTTGGCCACCACAAACACCTTCACAATTTCACCACTGGCTTCATTTGGAATGCCGACCGCCGCGACTTCAACCACTTTGCCGTGCAGCGCAATAACATCTTCCACTTCGTTGGGAAACACGTTAAAGCCGGACACCAGGATCATGTCTTTCTTACGATCGACAATGTAGAAGTAGCCGGTTTCATCCATGTAGCCGATATCCCCCGTGGCAAGCCAGCCGTCTTTATCAATCACTTTGGCCGTTTCTTCTGGGCGATTCCAGTAACCTTTCATGACCTGTGGGCCTTTGGCAAATAACTCGCCGATTTCACCTTGTGGCAAGGAGTTACCGTCATCATCGCGGATCTCAATCCATGTCGATGGCAGTGGGAAGCCGATAGAGCCGTTGTATTCTGCCATGTTGTGCGAACATGCAGCCACTACCGGCGATGCCTCGGTCAAGCCGTAACCTTCTAGCAATTTACTATGGGTGATGCGCTGCCATTTCTCAGCCACCGCGCGCTGTACCGCCATACCGCCGCCCACCGTGAGTTTCAGCCCTGAAAAATCCAATGAAGCAAACTCTTCGTTGGCCACCAGCGCATTAAACAGAGTGTTAACCCCAGTAATCGCGGTGCAGGGGAATTTACGCAACTCAGCGACAAAACCGGGAATATCACGTGGATTAGTGATCAGCAGGTTTTCAGAGCCTTTGTGCAAAAACAGGAAGCAGTTCACCGTTAGCGCAAAGATATGGTACAGCGGCAATGCGGTGACCACATGCTCTTTGCCATCATCCAGCAGTGGCGAAAATGTCGCATCCGCCTGCAGCACGTTAGCAACCACGTTTCTGTGCGTTAGCATTGCCCCTTTGCTCACGCCGGTCGTGCCGCCGGTGTATTGCAAAAAGGCGAGATCCGTTGGTGCAATTTCCGGTTTGACATATTGGCGATGCCGCGCCGTCCGCAGCGCTTTACGCATAGAAATGGCATTAGGCAGCGAATATTTCGGCACCATGCGCTTGATGTACTTGATAACAAAGTTCACCAGTGTACGTTTTGGCACACCCAGCAAATCACCAATGCCGGTGATAATCACATGCTCAACCGGCGTATCATCCACCACCTGTTGCAGCGTATTAGCAAAGTTAGACACCACCACAATCGCTTTGGCCTCAGCATCAATCAGCTGATGCTTGAGTTCACGCGGGGTATAGAGCGGATTAACGTTGACCACCACCAAACCAGCTCGCAACACACCAAACAGCGCGATGGGATATTGCAGCAAGTTAGGCATCATCAGCGCTACGCGGTCACCCTTTTTTAAGCCTAAATCGTTTTGCAGATAGGCGGCAAAAATGCGGCTTTTCTCTTCTAATTTTCGGTAAGTTAGCTTCACGCCCATGTTGACGTAAGCAGGTTGATCGGCAAAACGTTGCACGGCGTTTTCAAATAGCGCCACTAAAGAAGGAAAACGATCCGCATCGATTTCAGCAGGCACCTCGGCAGGTAACTGATTTATCCAGCGTAGATCCACAAATCTCTCCTAAATGTCCGGTAACAGTGCTGCTGGCATGACCCTTTGCTTAATGCAAATGTCAGCATACTGCGCTTATCGTTTTAGTTATCCGGCGGCCGTTATTGGCCACACATCACGGTGTATCAATCACCACGAGCAAAAATCATACGCCCGTTTGAATTTCGGTCATCTTCACATAAAAATGGCAGGAATCCTAGCGCGTGGCATTAGACTTTTGTCCCGTTTAAATACGAATTAATTGCACTCGCAACTGCTGCTGCATTTTCCATATGCAGATGGTGATGCCCGGCTAATTGGCTTAGGGTTAACGCCTGATACCAGGCTTTTGCTAATGCCACATTGTCGTTCAGTGACTTATAACCCTCGGTGCCACTTATCAATAAGGTGGGCGCACGCACTGGGCTCATCAAGGCTTGCACCTGTGCATCGGTCATTCGCACCGGGCTTACCCAACGTAACCTTGGGTCAATCCGCCAAAATCGTCCCTGCGCATCTTGCCCCAAATTTCGATCTAAAATCAGCTCACACCAACCTGGCTCTAACCCGGTTAACTGCTGCCGTTGGCTGACTAAACTGGCTAAATCCACATAATGCTTTTCGCGTTGGCGCGGTTTGCGATGCTGGCGCAAACTCTTTTGCAAGCGACCACGACTATGGCTCGCCTCTTCGCTCAACGGCGCAAAGGCTTCAATCAGTATCAATTGCTGTAGCGTATCGCCGCAGATTGCAGCGTAAGCACCCGCCGATATTGCCCCAAGTGAATGGCCAATCACCGCGAGCGGCTGGCAATCCAACGCAGCTAACAGTCGATCGATATCCAATAGATAATCGGTCCATTGCAGCGGATAACTGCCAGGGCGCCAATCAGATAGTCCATGTCCGGGCCAATCAAAGGCAATCAAGCGATAGGAAGCGCTCAGATATTGCGCTAGCGGCGCAAAACTCATGGCGTTATCCAGCCAACCATGAAAAGCCACCAGCACTGGCGCAGATTTATTACCCCATGCCAGTGCGGCGTATTGCTGACCGTCGATGTCAAAGGTCAGTGATTCAGCGGCGGAAGGTTGCCATAGTTGTTTAGGTTTGTCAGTGCTCAACTCTACTTTTTACTCATTAAATAGAAGAATTTGCTACTTAATTAGGCAGTTGTTTAGTCGCTGCATTAATTCGCCACCAACAACAGAGCAAGGCGAACACGCCACAACCAAACCACAGCAGCACCCAAATAAACGCAGGAAGGAAGGTAATATCTGCCAGCATCGCCGCATCACCGCGATCGCTGATCCCCAGTAATACTGCAGGACTCGCCAAGGCATTGAGCAACACAATCAGTGCCATTAACCGCAGCGCACCGCGCATAATCAGCGTTTTGTAGAACTTCAGTGGCAGTAAAAATAGCACCGCCAGCGACACCATAATCGCGATAGTCAGCACATCGCGGCCCCAGAGCAACATGCTGAGTAACACGCCGATGCCAAACACCAAATAACTGAACTTCACCGCCGTACGGCTACAGGCCAGCAGATACAGCAGTGCGCCCCATGTGGCTGCGCCGGCATAACCGCTAAAGCCAATCAGTACCGGCCAGCCGCCGGCGGAATAACATAAGCCCGCGCCATTGCTGAACAGTTCGATATGGCTCACCTGCCCGCCTGAAATCAACGCCGCTAACGCATGAGACAATTCATGAAAGTAGCTTTCGAGCCATTTAAACGGGATCGAGACGACCGGCAGCTTGGATAACACCAGCGCCAACAGCAACTCCACCACAAATTGACCGTGGCCAGGTGTGGTGGGTTTGAATGAATTCGAAGAATTTAATTGTGGGTGATCAGGCATAAACATCGACGCCAACCATTTTGGAAATGGCTTCGCGCTGATCGGCATGTTGAGTCAATAGATATTGAGAGATGGCTTGGGAGTGCGTGTTGGTATCACTGTCATATTCCATGCGCGCTTGATACTTGGCATTTATCACATCAGCATCAATGCTGATATCGGTAGCGGCAAGTTGAACCGCATCCGGCTGTATCACCTTTTCCTGAGTGGCTTGCGGACGATTGCCCGCCACCGCCTGACTCAGTCGCGGGGTATTGTTAATTGATACTGTCGGAATCGCCATCAAGTTTCAGTCCATTTTGAAGACAACACGATTAAGGTAGGTGTTGCCCACCGATTATTCACGCCCCGGCAGTTTTTTCCACGCAACAGTGTCACGCAAATAAACAGGCTTGAGTTCATCAACCGAGGTCGCTAACCCTTGCTGCCAACCGTGCTGGGCTAAAGCAAGCATAGCATTGGCATCGGGATATTTCACGGCGTCAAGCAAGGTCATTGTTGGTTTAATATGCAGCAATTCTGGGTAAGTTTCAAATCCCGTGCCGCAGCAGTAGACCGGCGCCTCATTATCAAAAGGCACACTCAGCGCTTCAGGGGCAGACACTTGCTCAATCGCCACTTCTTCCGCAAGGCCGTCAACCGCTTGATAAGCCGCCCAATAGATTTCGCCCATACGCGCATCAATGGCACACAGCACTTGGCTGGCGCCGTGTTCAGCAATTGCCTGCTGCGCCATCGCCGCTAAGGTTGAAATGCCAATCACCGGGATTTCACGGGCTAAGGCGAGCCCTTGTGTCATTGAAGTGCAGATGCGAATGCCGGTAAAACTGCCTGGGCCACGACCATACGCCAGCAAGCCG
This sequence comes from Shewanella avicenniae, assembly GCF_017354945.1. Lineage (NCBI taxonomy): Bacteria > Pseudomonadati > Pseudomonadota > Gammaproteobacteria > Alteromonadales > Shewanellaceae > Shewanella > Shewanella avicenniae. Next base: position 2,291,664 of record NZ_CP071503.1, read on the forward strand.
ATATTCTCCATGCCGATCTCCGCCTGCGTTAACAAACTTTGCACCATCGGCAACAAACGCTGGCTATGCTCACGTGGCGCGTTGGCACTCTCATGCCAGCTTCCGGCTGCCGTTTGCAACGCAGCAGAGCAAAGTTCGGTACAGGTATCTAACGCCAAAATAGTGGGCGTTGTGGCAGTATTCGACATCGACGATTCCTAAACATTTACCGCCGTCACCGCAGCGGTATGAAAAAAACGCCGCAATGATACCACCAAACGTATTGATTCCAATGGCTAAGATTCGCCCTCGACGCTTTCGGTTGCTGATGATTTGTGCAGCTATCGCACCCTACTGCGGGTAACGGAACAAAACATTTGTGATCGAATTCATAGTTTGCTTAAGTAAAGCCTTTATATTCTCAGCAGTTTCTACTGAACCACACTCTAATAGAGCAATCTCAAGTAAAGTACGCCTTTCGCTTGCTTTACCCGCAACTGCTTTAACTAAGGAAAGCTCATGTCACAAAGCCAAACAAGTTTTGTCGCTCCGTTACGCCGTATGCGCCGTTTGCGCCGCTCTGAGCCACTGCGTGCGATGGTGCGTGAAAACCACATCAATCTGGATGATTTGATCCATTGTATTTTTATCGAAGAAGGCATCACTGAGCCGGTTGAGATCAAAACTCTGCCAGGCATCAGCCGTTTTCCAGAAAGCATGTTGGAAGCAGAAATCAAAGAACTGCAACAACTGGGCGTACGCTACATCATGCCATTTGGTATTTCACACCATAAAGATGCCAATGGTAGCGATACTTGGAACGACGACGGCCTGCTGGCACGCATGATCAAAACCATTAAAGCCACAGCGCCTGAAATGATTGTGATCCCAGATATCTGTTTCTGTGAATACACCGACCACGGTCACTGCGGCATCATCGACGCGCATCATCACGTCTGTAACGATGTCACCGTTGAAAACTTGGTAAAACAAGCGGTATGTGCGGCGAAAGCTGGCGCCGACATGCTCGCACCTTCTGCAATGATGGATGGTCAAATCCGTGCGATGCGCGATGGTTTGGATGCCGCGGGTTATGAAAACGTGGCGATTTTGGCGCACTCAGCCAAATTTGCTTCAGCTTACTATGGCCCATTCCGCGAAGCGGTTGCCAGTGAACTTAAAGGCGATCGTAAAGGTTACCAACTGGATTGTGCTGACGGCCGCCAAGCTTTGGTTGATGCAATGCTCGATGAGCAAGAAGGCGCTGATATTCTGATGGTAAAACCTGGTCTGCCATATCTTGACGTGCTGGCGCGCCTACGTGACCGTACTGACCTGCCGTTGGCGGCGTACCATGTGGGTGGCGAATATGCCGCGGTAAAATTTGCGGCGATGGCCGGTGCAGTTGATGAACGCGCTATCGTGACTGAAAACTTTATCGCCTTCAAACGTGCTGGTGCCAGCGTGATTGTGAGCTACTACACCAAGCAATTCGCGCAATGGTTAGCAGCAGATAAACAAGCCTAAGCGTTAGTTTATTCCGCCCATTAAAAAAGAAGGCTACGGCCTTCTTTTTTATGTGCCATACAGTTAAGCCTACTCGTTCACAACGTGTGTCTTGTTGGTGCCCCGCGACTTAACACAATAATAACTGAATAACACCACAAAAATGCTGGCCGCCACCGCCAGAAAATAATACCAATTGGCATCTTGAACACCATTCAACAGCCCGTAAAGCCAATAGCCAACCACTCCGCCGCAACTGCCTTTCACCGCGTGTTTTACCGCATTAGCTACATCCATTTATCAGTTCCTTACTTCCATAACACACTAATAACTCTCTGGTTTACAGCCGCCCCAAGTGCTTTTCAATCAAATCTGCGATTTTCAGTTCTAACAACTCTTCAAAGCGTTCAATATCAATACCATGTTTATCAAAATAGATGGTCGCTTTTTCAATCGATAAATTCTTTCCACCGAGCTGATATTGAATTTCAGGGAGCTTTTTGTCGTAGCGCGGAATGATGGACCAATCCATCGCCTCGTAGGCCAACGCCTCAAATTCCGTCTGGGCGTAACGGCAAAATTCCTCAATATAATCCACGCCGGTTGGCCCTAAACAGCCCGGCTCAACCCGATAGATTACTGTTACACGAAATTTTTTATCGCAATCACTTGAGCTTGCCATGCTAACTTTCTTTCATCCATAACGTACTGTGAGTACAGCCATAATAACCGATAACTCAATGCAAATGCGCTACGCTTTCACTCGTCTTTCACTCATCGTTTAAATCATGCAAAGTTCATCTAATCGAAGGATGGTGTAGGGAACATCCGAGAATCGTACGACCGTACATAACGCCCATTATAAAACGTTAGTTACAAGGCCAAATAGCCATCATTCATCAGCATGAAGGAAAACACTAACATTGGCTTTTGACAACGCTCATTGTTTACTAGGTGCCATTTATCATTCTCAGCGGAGTCAGCGAGAAGCGAACTCAGCCTATGCGTGTTCACAATGGTCGAAATTGAAGTTAAATGGTGATGAGCACCTTACTCATCACCACGGACAACATCTTATCTCAAAACTGGAAGCGGCTGACTAAGCCTTTTAATTGCTGCGCCAATTGCTGTAGCTCAGTACTGGCGATTGCTGTTTGCTTCGCACCATCAGTAATGGTTGACGATGAACCTTGGATATTGTTGAGGTTTTGATCTACTTCTCTTGATACCGCGGCCTGTTCTTCTGCCGCGCTGGCAATTAACAATGTGCGTTGACTAATGTCTTTAATTTGCGACGCAATCTCTTCAATACTTTGCCGGGTCGCGCGAGCATTTTGCTCCATCGCCTGCGCTTGCTGATGACTTTTTTGCATCGCATCAGCCGCTTGACGTGATTCCTGCTGCACCAGCCTTATTGTCGATTCAATTTCAGCCGTAGAATTCTGAGTACGCTGGGCCAAGGTTCTCACTTCATCCGCAACAACGGCAAAACCGCGGCCTTGATCGCCAGCTCTTGCTGCCTCAATGGCAGCGTTGAGCGCCAATAAATTCGTTTGCTCCGCAATGGCACGGATCACATCAAGCACCTTACTAATATCATCGACGCGTTGCGCTAGATCGCTTGATAGCTGATTAGAACGGGTAATTTCTTTACCTACCGCGACAATTTGCTCAGTGGTCTGTTCAACTTGTGCAAAGCCAAGCTGAACAGAAGACTCTGCTTTTTCTGCTGCATCAGAGGTAGACTGCGCGTTGAGAGCAACCTCCTCTACCGCGCTGGTCATTTCAGTGACGGCAGTAGCAGCTGATTGGATCTCGCCATTTTGAACATTGAGTTCCTGTTGGTTAGATTCGGCTTGCCGATTTAACAACACGGAGGCGCTTGATAGCGCTTCAGAAGCATTGGAGATCTGGCTGATAGTATCTCTCAGCTGCCGCTGCATATTTTGCATTGCACGCATGACGGCAGCAGGCTCATCAGAGCCCCTATTATTAATGACATGGTTAAGATTTCCGCCAGCGACGGCCTCAGCGCTTTCAATGGCCTCGGCGAGCGGTCGCACTATGCTGCGAGTAAACAACACGCTAATCAGCCCCATCAAGGTAAAGCTTACCAATAGCACAACACCAATGGCCGTCATGGCGAATTCGTAGCGTCTATCGCCAGCGTCACTCGCTTCTGTCGCACCTTTGTTATTAAATTCAATCATCTCCTGCAGCGCTTGTTCGAGCTGCTTAGCAGTCGGCTCCATGTCCATTAATTTGGCAAAGGCCTGTTGATTGAGGTTTTGCTTAGAAATGTTCAAAAACTCTTCATGCTGCTTCAGATAATTTTGTTTCGCTTGACGATAGTGCTCAAACAGTTGCTTTTCTTCATTGGATTCGGGATCGATAAGCTGACGATAGCGCTCTTCCGATTTTTCAACATCCTGCATAATGACGCCGAACTGTTGCTCAGTCGCACGCATGTCCTCTTCTCTGGACTGCTGTACATGAGTGAATTCAGAAACACGGAGCTTTTGCGTAAGGTACAACAAGGCGGAGTTTTGTCTGACACTGGGCAGCCAGTTGTTATTGATCTCTGTCGATGCATTATTAAGCTGATTCATCTGCTGCACAGCGAATGCAGCCATCAGTATCATGATTACAGCAATCAAGCCAAAGCTTACGCCAGCTCGCCAAGCAATTTTCATGTCGCGCCAATTCATAATGACTTTTCCATCAGAGAGAAACTAGTTAAAAAAGTGTAGCAAAGCGCAGAAAACCCATTGGCTGAACGGGCAATTCTTTGAAAATATTTCTGATGGTTAATTCACAATGATTTACGCTTAACGAAATAGAACGAGGAGGTAGGCCATGCCAACCAAATCACCAAGTAGTTTAATTACTGACTAGGCAATTTGATGGCATGCCACAAGGTTGCAATGCAAAGACTAGTGAGGGTGTTTAAATTCAACGCTTAGCAGTTCGATGTTGTCGCGGAACGTCAGGGTTTGAATATCACCACGCCCTTCGACGTTGAGCGTGTTGATCTGTGCTGGCCACAAATCACGCAGCGCATTGTGACGAATAGTGAGACCTTCGAGTTTTGGCGGCTGCGCCGTTTCCTGATAGACCCAGAAAAACTTACCCTCGATTTCAAAGCCGACGGTTTTCAGCGCCAGTGGCGCTGAATCCGCATCTAACAACGCAAAACGCTGCGCGACATAGTCGGCAAACGCTTGCTGAGTTGCTTTATCACCAAGAATATCCGCCTTTTTGTCGAACAAGGCTTTTACCGCGTGCTCCGCATCATGCAGGTTAAACCGATGCATAATTTCGATGTTTTGCGTGCGCGGATTAAACAGCACCGTAGTAATCGCCGCTTTGATCTGATGGGCGAACGCAACTTGCGCCGCCATCAATAGCAGCAGCGCAACACTCAGCTGAATAATACGCAGCGGTTTAGTGGTCATGCTTGGTCTCATCTTTCGCGTCTTTTTTCGCGTCTTCGTCGCTCTTCAGCTCAGTTTTGATGTCGTGCATCAAATCCATCTTGACGCGGTCTTCGCTCTTCTTGTCTTTATACGCTTCAATGCGTGACGGAATAATGCGGCGTGGGTAGTAGTTGTTTTCGACATCCACATCGGCAGTTTCCCAACGCGGATCAACTGATACACTCACCAGCTCTTTATTCTTGTCAGTCACAATCAGCTTAGATACCGCTTTCGGGCTCCGACGCCAGATCTCCGCCGGAATACGCACAGACTCTTTGGTACCGTCGGCAAATTCCAGCTCCAAAAGAACTGGCATCACCAAACCACCCAAATTACTAAAGTCCATCACATAGTAATTTTTGTCTTCACGTACGGCGCGCTCCAACGTATCTCGTTCCCATGGTTTGAGCTTTTTCAAGAATTCACGGTACTTGTTGCGGTCTTTGTTGGTCACAGTGTACTGGTCGTTTTCATCGTAGAAGTCTTTGATATCTTCAAAACGATCCACCCACAGTTTGCGACCTTCTTCGCGGTTACGCTGATCGGTCAACGATTGTGGCTTATCTTGCTCGGCCTGCCGTTGACGCTGCAAATCGATGTCTGGATCTTTGGTGTCCAGTCGCAATTTGTAGACGCGGTCAATCGAGATATCGACATGATCGGTAGTGTAAAACCAGCCACGCCAGAACCAATCCAAATCAACCCCAGAGGCTTCTTCCATGGTGCGGAAAAAGTCAGATGGCGTTGGCCGCTTGAACATCCAGCGTTGAGCATATTCTTTAAAGGCAAAATCAAACAGCTCACGGCCAAGAATGGTTTCGCGCAGAATATTCAGCGCCACCGCTGGCTTGGTATAGGCGTTTGGCCCTAAGTGCAGTACGGAGTCAGATTGGGTCATGATTGGCACTTGCGATGAGCCTTTCATGTAACCTACAACATCGCGCGGCTCCACACCCCATGGGATTTTAGGGTCCCATTCACGGCCAGCAACACCATCTAAAAAGCTGTTTAAGCCTTCATCCATCCAAGTCCATTGGCGCTCATCCGAGTTCACCACCATTGGGAAGTAGTTATGGCCAACTTCGTGAATGACCACCCCAACCAGAAAACGCTTCTCAGCCAGTGAATAGGTACGCGAACCATCATCTTGCAGCTCGGTACGCGGGCCGTTGAAGGAGATCATTGGGTATTCCATACCGCCGACAGGGCCATTGACTGACTGCGCAGTTGGGTATGGATAGTTGAAGGTGAAACGGTTATACACGTCCAGCGTATGCACCACGGCTTCAGTGGAGTATTTCTTCCACAAATCGCCGCCCTCTTTCGGGTAGAACGACATTGCCATCACATGCTTTTGCGGGCCGTCTTGCTCAATGCCTTTGGCGTCCCACATAAACTTACGTGAAGATGCCCAAGCAAAATCGCGCACGTTGTCGGCTTTAAAGCGCCAAGTTTTGGTTTCATCAGTGCCCGCTTTCTCGTTTTCGAGCGCTTCTTCCTCGGTCACGATAAACACTGGGCGTTTAGCTGTTTTAGCTTGCTCAAGACGATCGCGTTGTACGCTGGTCAGCACATCTTTCGGGTTTTGCAGCACACCTGTAGCAGATACTACGTGGTCTGCTGGCACCGTCATCGACACATCATAATTGCCAAATTCTAGGGTAAATTCACCACGCCCCAAGAACTCTTTATTGGTCCATGCTTCATAGTCGGTATAAGCCGCTAAACGCGGGAACCACTGCGCCAACAGAAAGATATCGTTGCCGCCTTCGCGTTTGTCATCAGGAAAATGCTCGTAACCAGAACGGGCTGATACCGCATCTTCTTCAACAATGTTATAGCCATAATCGATAGCAAATTTAACTGACTTGCCTGATTTCAGCGGCGACGCCAAATCGACCCGCATCAAGGTGCCAACAATCACATAATGCAATGCCTTTCCGTCAGCGGTGACTGATTTGATTTCATAACCCAACTCATGGTCAGCCACAAACTGCTGCCGACGCAGCGCGTCTAAGCTCAATTTAGCCGGGCTATTGCCATTGGCGGCTTGGGTTGCAGGGCCACGACCACTGTTGCCACCAAAGGTATCGGTCAGCGCTGACATCGAATCCGGGCGGAATTTGTTTTGATCCAACTGGATCCACAAATACTTCAACGTGTCTGGTGAGTTGTTGTGATAAGTAATCTTTTCAGATGCATCAATGCGTTTTTTGTTTTCGTCGAGTTTAGCGTTAATCACATAGTCGACTTGTTGTTGCCAGTATTGATGACCCGCCTCACCTGCAGCGTTGCGGTAAACGTTGGGGGTTGGCAGCACTTCATCTAGTTGTCGAAACTTATCTTCAAAGTCGCCTTTGGTTTGTTGTATTGCTGCATAACTAGTTGGAACAACCAGTAAGCCGAGTACTGGCGCTAACCATAGCAGACGCGTTTGTCGCGCTCTCATTCGATTTCCTTCTAACGTATTGGGGGGCAAAAGAAACAAAAACGCTATGGTATAACATTTTTAACAATTAACGACGGGCGATCGTAACGTTAGACGTCACTAATTTGTAACAAGATGGCAATGGAAAGTCGCAGACGACATTCTAGATGTGGATTTGGAGAGTGCCTTCAGCCAACAGCTAATTTGGTGTTTCTATTGAAAAACAGAAAGTGAAGACCCTCTTCGGCATCAATTCTTAACATCGTGACAATTCATTAAGAGTTAGTCTGTTGTGGAATGGTTGTATTGAATTGTTGAAGCACGTCATAAAAATCATCATAAAACAATGGCTTGGAATACAAATAACCTTGAATATTAAAATAGCCGATACTTCTGAGCGTATTCATTTGTGCGGTTGATTCTACACCTTCGGCAATAGGGATCAGATTAAGCTCTTTGGCCAGACTCATAGTAAACACCACAATATTTCGACTAAATTCATCGGTGTCGATAGCTTGCACAAAACTGCGGTCTACTTTGATTTCATGCGGCTTGAAAGTGCTAAGATACTGCAGCGATGAATAGCCAATGCCGAAGTCGTCAATCGATACCAAATATCCCAACTGCTTAATCTGCTTAAGTAATTCGGTAACTTTACACTTTTCTGTCATCAACGCTGTTTCGGTAATTTCTAAACAGATGGATTGGCGAGCAAGGCGATACTTACTAACGGAGGCTTCAAGAGTTGGTAAAAAATCGTCGTCAGTAAGTTGAACAGGCGAAATGTTTAATGACAGCGTAAAAGGAAAATTAACTGAAGATTGCAAACGTTGGTAATCAGCTAATGCCTGTTCTATAACAAATTTACCTATCAAAGAGATTAATTGTGTTTGTTCGGCCACAGGTATAAAGCGATCGGGCCCAACATTGCCCAACTCAGTGTCATGCCAACGGAGCAATGCTTCTGCGCCAATAATTTGTTCACCGTCCATTGAAAACTGTGGTTGGTAGGCCAGCGCAAGGCCATTCTCAGTCTGATTTAGCGAAAACCTTAAACGGTTTTCAATGACTAAAAAGTCACTTAATGCTTGATCGATTTCCTTGCGATATACCTCAATTCGGTTTTTACCTAGCTTCTTCGCTAGATACATGGCTGCATCGGCGCAACGCAATAGATCGCCAACAAATTTGCTGCTTTCTGGGTAGGTTGCGATACCAATCGTGGCACTGACAAAATGATGAACTCGGTCGACAACAAACGGCAATTTCAACATTGCCAACAAACGCTCACCTAGATTAATTGCCTCCGCCACCGTTGCTCGAGGGAGCAATACCACAAACTCATCTCCTCCCCAGCGAGCTAAGGTAACTTTCTCATCTAAGCAACCATCGAAGCGTTGACACACCAATTTTAAAACCTGATCGCCAGCAGCATGTCCAACCGAATCATTAATATTTTTAAAATTATCCAAATCAACAAGTAACAATGCAAAAACACTATTATCGTCCTCAGCTTGCTGCACCAAGGCGGCTAATTTTTGTTCGAGACCATAACGATTACTAATACCTGTCAAACGATCAAAATTGGCTAACTGCAGCAGCCGCTCTTTCTGTAACAGCTGTTCACTAATGTCTTCAAACAACGCCACAAAATGACTCACGTCACCAGTTTCGCTATGCAACCCAGTCAGGCTTAACATGGCCGGATACTCAAAACCGTCTTTGCGCCGATACCACACTTCGTTGCTCCAAATGCCATTGCGAAACACATCCGCCCAGTTCTGGTCATAGAAATTTTTGCTGTGACGACTCGAATACAACATTCTGAAGCTTTCACCCGCCACTTCTTCTGCTGGGTAACCAGTGATTTGTTCAAAGGATGAATTCACTCGCACCACTTTGCCAGCCGCATCCAGAATAACTATCGCTTGTCTGACATTCTGAAAAACCCTTTCGTTCAGCCTTAGCTCAGTGTTTTGCTGCTGCAGCTCATTGACCAGTTTCGACAACGAGCGTGACAGACGTGCGATTTCACTTTCGCCTGAAAAACTGGGGATTTGCGTGTTTAATTCGCCTTGCCTTAACTGTTCAGCAGCTTGGTCGATAAGTCTAAGCGGAGCCAGCTTAAACCGAATAAATAGACCCAATAGTGCAGCTAATATCAGCGAAAATAGTAAGCCGAGCCATAGGATTCTGTTATGAAGAGCAATGGCGGGAGCAAATGCAACGGCAGCAGGTTTGTACGCAACAACACGCCAGTTTAACGACTCTGTGTTGTTGCTTGCGCTAACAACGGCAGTAGCACTCAAATAGTCCTGTCCGTCTGGCCAACGCATTACTTGTGGTGACAGATTTTGATTAAATTTGAATTGAGTGAACGCCGGTAGCTTCTCATCACTCCATACTTCAGAACTCAGTAACAACTCGCCGCGAGAGTTATAAATAAGTAATTGAACGGCCGTACTCTCTAACTTATCAAGCAGCCGGTTTTTTTCCTCATAGGCCCAATCCAAACTTAAATGGGCGCCGAGCACCCCCAAAAATTGATCCTTATTACTAATAATTGGTACGGAAATATCCACTAAACGTAATAAGCCATCACCATATTTGGGTTTGGGTAAGTGCTGAGCCAGTAGAAACGCATCATGAACATCGACAAAGCTCAGTCCATTCTGACCCTTAATAAACCATTCTCTTTGCGCAACATTTTTGCCAGCAAGTAAGCCAAATATGTCGGTCTGAATCACGCCGTTGGCATCCGTGATTCCAAGGTATGTAAACTGTGGATAGGCATCACGCACCCGTTGCATCAGTAGCTGTTTCTCAGAAAGGGGAACGCTGCTGTCGGTCATTTGAGGAAGATTTGCCAGCAAAACCACCTGTTTGGACACACTTAGCATATGTTGCTGTAAACGACTCGCCATGGTCGATGCCAGTGTGTTTAGCCAAAAACTTTGTTCTTTTTTGATTTGCTCTTGGACAAAGCGTCCCACAACTTCGCCCAAGGATAATACGATTAAAATAACAATCGTCACCACCCACACACCCAACTGCATCGAAATGCTATGCCGAAAACCTAGGTATTGGCTTACAAACATTTTTTTGAAATGAGCCGCACTGTTCGCCGGCTTTTGCTCACCATCTAGCATTGGATCCACCGAGTCCTTAGTGAATGATTTATTGATGTTTTCTTACGTTAGGTATGCGATCAGTCAACTGATGTAATTTTAGCCTAGTCGAGTTGATTCAGAACTCAAGTAAAGCAGAAGACAAGGTTTGGGTTTTATCTAAGCACGTGTTGCGGATTGCAGATGCCAACCTGAATATCCTCAGCATTGATCGTCGTAAAACGTCCCTTCCTCTACCGTATGAATGCATAACTCGCCTACACAAGCAGTAATTTAGCACCACACTAACGCTATCAGGCGTTCAAAAAACAAACAGAAACAAACATCACAAACTAGCAACACCTATGACAGATAACGCCAATAACTCAGTGAGTTTATTTGCTCCCACAAGTCGCTAACACCTGCCAAGTCAAGTCTCCTTGCCAATGGCGGCGGATCTGCGCTGGATAGGTAACTAATTTGGAACAAGATTGGAAACGTGGGATAAGCGGTAACGTTTAATGGTTAGCAACCTGCGGTTGCATTGCTGAATGACTGACGCCATTTCACGCTAACGCGTGGGAAAGATTATGGCTTCGCCATATCAAACTTCGTTTGCAAAAGCGCGAATTAAACAATAAACATACCCAAAATTGTTATTTAACATTTATAGAAAAATTTTCGATAGTGGATGTATGATAAAAATCATTCAAATCTTCAAAATTTTCACTAATATTATTTTAATAATCTACACCTTCATAATTTTTAAATGCTGCATATGTCTTAGGTGTACCAATAATACCAAGTTCAGACCATTCTCTAGGTTTACTCAATACTGAACAGCCTAAATAAACCACTTTATAAAATATATTATAAGTACCAGACCCCAATAAATATGAAACACTCAGATTGTAGTTCTTCTTTATTTTTTCTCTAGGCATTAATACAGCGACTTCCTTCATGGATACATCAGGTAGACGCTTTTCCATGGCAGAAGTGAACAACCATTTAACCTGTTCTCCATCCGTCCTTGCCATATAAAAATCATGTGCTTCATCAACAAAGCCTTTAACATCAGTTTTAGACCAATTTATAAAGCATAAAGGTATCTCGCTGATATTTTCAAAGTTAAGTTCAAAAAAAATATCTTAACTTGAATATGATTATTGTTCGGCATCAATTTTTTAACGGAGATGCATAAGATGAACTATAAAATAGTAACAACAAAACAACCATCAATCTTAATATTTTATTTCCCTATAATTTTTGCATGAATCGATGAAGTTTGAACGTGCGTCATTTTCACTATTATCATTCACATCAGATTCTTCCATAATAGTTTAATTTATATCAGAATATGATGTTACTTCCTAAGATTTTTATCAACCCCAAAATAGCTACTGACATAAATTTTCCATCACCATCCATACATCAGTCCATATCCACTTTCCACTAGAAAAAAGTGATAAGGAGTCATATCGCTAAGTAAACACGATCATTTATCTAACTAAAAGGTATCTCGAAAATATAGCAGCGATCCAACTTACGCATTGTCACTTAGTAGCATTATATTCTTTATCGTATTTCAACACGCAGTAACTTGCATGTTCAAAATGTTCAAATTTTGGACTCCACATTGAATCTAATTCTGCTAAACTGTAGCCAGTATTCAGCATAAAAGCTCGTGGAGACATATTTCCCTTTTCAACTTCAATACTCATCCATAGTGAAAACAATGCTCGAAACAAAATAAAATAAAAAACTATCCCAAATAGTAAAATCAAAATATTTACCAATGACTGTTCTTTTAAACGCATTAAATTAATAAATATAAAAAAACTAAAGAAAATCACATTTAGCGCTAATACCAATAAAAATGGACTGATGAGCGAGAAATGTGTCGGACTCCAGAATTGGTATAAACAAAAGGGCTTAGGAAATCCAACAACAGAAAAAATCACCAACACTTCAAATAAAAATGCCATCAATACTGAGCAAAAGATTGATTGGTACAATACTAAATTACTGTGCTTAATATTAAACATCGCTCAATTCACCATAGATTTTCACTATTGTTCTTACCCTATGCCATTACAAAAAATTGTTCAAAATTAGTCTGGTAGAACTAGCAATGCATCACATAACTGACTCTAAACGGGGAAAATCATTATGCTCAGTACTTTGGGACACTAGAGCTTTTATTTTTTTATCTGACGTCAACCACAAATATCACAGGATAACACTGATAATTCCCACCGCAGGCAATTAACTGCCTAAAAACAATCAGCAAATGAGTTGCTACCAAAGAACTTCTCAACGTTCAGCCAACTCCCACCGCCCCACAAATCAAATAACCCCAGTTATTTGATTTGCTCCAAAAAATGGACAACACGTGCCATATCCCGTGTCCTCGCCATTGGCGGCAATGAGTTTAGAAACGCGGCGCCGTAGTCGCGGTTAACGATGCGGTTGTCACAGAGGATTAATACACCTGCATCTTGCTCATCACGGATGAGGCGGCCAAAACCTTGTTTAAGGGCGATGACAGCTTGTGGCAGGGATATGTCGCGAAAAGGATCACCGCCGCGTTGGCTGAGGGCATTGGCGCGGGCGCGGTAGAGGTTATCGTCAGGGGAAACAAAGGGCAGCTTATCGATAATGACACAAGATAACAGCTTGCCGCGCACATCGACGCCTTCCCAAAAACTGCCTGTGCCGAGCAGCACGGCGTTACCGAGTTGGCGGAATTTTTTCAACAGGCTTTGTTTACTTGCAGTGCCCTGCACTAACATCGGATAGTGACAGCGGCCTTGTAAGGCGAGCGCGGTTTTCTCAAGCATGCGATGGCTGGTAAACAAAATAAAAGTACGCCCTTTGGCGGCGTTAATCGCCTGCAGGCAGATCTCTAACCAGCGCGTAAATTGATAATCGCTGTTGCTGCGCACATCACCGAGTTGCCTTGGTACACAAAACAGTGCGTTTTGCTGGTAGTTAAACGGGCTATCGAGAATGAGCTCATCGCAATCTTTTAAGCCCATGCCTTTACTGAAGTGCGCTAACGAGCGATTGACCTGCAAGGTGGCAGAGGTGAACACCCATTTCTTATCAGCATTAAACAATGCTTGGCACTCTTTGGTCACATCAATCGGTGCCATTCGCAGTAACGGCAAGTCTTTACTTGGCTCAACCGTATAGGCCGCTTGCGGATTATCGCAGGCGAGAAAATGATTGAATTTACCGGTGAGTTCCTGCCACTTTTCAAAGTAATCATCGAGATCGTCATGGCGCCCCACATTCCCGAGTAACACTCGCTCCAAGCTGTGAAATTCATCCAGCAGTTGCCAACTTTGACTAGCAAGGGTTTTATCGGCCAGCACCATGCGCCAATCTTGCAGGTCGCGATTGGTCAGGTTCATGCCCCAATCGCGCAAACGGGTCATCAGGCGGCGAATCAGTTCACCCAATTGCGGCGTATCCCGAAAATCGGCTTCATAGAGTTTTTCCATGCGTTCGAGCATGCGTGTCAAGCTGTTAAGTGATAGCTGCTGGCCAAAATAACTGACGGCAATGTCCGGCAGTTGGTGCGCCTCATCAAACACCAGTGCATCCGCATCGGGCAGGAGTTCAGCAAAGCCGGTGTCTTTTAATACCCAATCGGCAAAAAACAGGTGGTGATTGACCACAATCAGCTTAGCATCGAGGGTTTTCTGCCGTGCTTTGCGAGTGAAGCAGCTGTCGTAATGGGCGCAGCGTTTGCCGGTGCAACTGTCTTTGCTGGAAGCCACCAGCGGCAGTGCGTTGGATTGTTCCGACACGCTGGCAATAGTGCCGAGATCGCCGTCCGACGTTGATGCTGACCACAGCTGGATCCGCAGCAGATCATCTAATACGCGCTCATCCAGCGACTGTGCGCCGTTGAGCTGTTGCTCCAGCCGCAGTTGGCACAGATAGTTATTGCGGCCTTTGAGCAACGCGACTTTGGGGGAGATTTGCAGCAGTTCCAGCAGTGCGGGAATATCTTTATAAAACAACTGCTCTTGCAGGTTTTTACTGCCGGTGGAGATAATCACTTGTTGGCCAGACAGCAGCGCAGGCACCAGATATGCAAAGGTTTTACCGACACCTGTGCCCGCCTCTAACACCAGTGGTTTGATTGGCTTTTCCGTTGCTGTTGGAGTCGCTTTTGCAGTCGCTTGGGCTGCCGAATTCGCCTTCGCTGAGGAATGTTGTGGCTCAGTCTTGGCAAACGTTTTTTTGGCCAGCAAGGCGGCCACAGCATCTGCCATGGTCACTTGTTCATGACGAATTTTATAGCCACGCACACCGCTAGAAAGAGGCCCATTGGCGCTAAAAACTCGACTGACTTCTTGCTGTAAGCGACTGATAAATAACTCCCGAAAAGCTGAGGTAATAGCGACTAACTTGGCGACCAAAGTCGTGTTATCGCAGAATTATCGCTTTTTATAGAGCGACCACAAGCGATAATCCGTAATCAAGCGTGACATTTATTGCGAAAAATTCTTTCACAAGCACAAAAGCTTAAAAAACTATTATTTGTGGTTGCAAAATAAAAATGAACGGATTAAGTTATCTCCACGCTGTTGAGGCCAAGATTGCCCAACACCAACAAATTTCAACTCTGGTGAATGCACGAGAGTTTAGTAAACAGGATTTAAATTCATGTATCAGTTCCAGTTCGGCAACCACCATCACCACCATCATAAGCGGTAGCCTTCGGAGCTGACTGCCGAAGGTGTATTCCTTCTGGCGGTTGATTCAAGATCACTTAAAACCCTCGGAAGGAATTCCGGGGGTTTTTTGTTTATCTGGGCCAAATTTTACGAATCAACAATCAGGGAAAAGCACAATGACTACATCGAAACGCATCAGAATCGCCATCCAGAAATCAGGCCGTTTGTCGAAAGAATCACAACAGCTGCTCAAGCTGTGTGGTGTTAAATTTAACGTGAATGAACAACGTCTTATTGCCCACGCTGACAACATGCCAATCGACCTGCTGCGCGTACGTGATGATGATATTCCTGGCTTAGTGATGGACGGTGTGGTTGACCTCGGTATCGTGGGTGAAAACGTGCTGGAAGAAGAGCAGCTGGATCGTGAAGCGCTGGGTAAAGCCGCTGAAGTGAACAAGCTGCGTCAACTGGATTTTGGTGCTTGCCGCCTTTCATTAGCCGTTCCCAACGAAGTGGAATATAACGGCCCACAAAGCCTTGCAGGCATGCGTTTGGCCACCAGCTACCCTAACCTGCTGCGCCGCTATATGAACCAACAAGGCATTGAATATCGCGACTGTATGCTCAAAGGTTCGGTAGAAGTTGCACCACGCGCGGGCTTAGCAGATGGTATCTGCGACTTGGTGTCTACTGGAGCCACCCTTGAAGCCAACGGTCTGTACGAAACCGATGTAATTTTCCGCTCGATGGCCTGCATGATCCAATCCACCCAAACCCAAGACCCAGCACAGCAAGCCCTGATTGAAAAACTGATGAGCCGTATCAACGGTGTGATTCGCGCCCGTGAAAGCAAATACATTCTGCTGCACGCACCCACCGATAAGCTGGACAAAATTGTGTCGCTGCTGCCAGGTGCCGAAAACCCAACCGTTTTACCATTGAACGATGACACCAACCGCGTTGCAATCCACGCGGTAAGCAGTGAAGACCTGTTCTGGGACACCATGGAAGAGCTGACTGCATTAGGCGCCACCTCAATTCTGGTGATGCCAATTGAAAAAATGATGGGATAATGGCAATGGAATTACTCAATTGGAATCAACTGGACAGCGCAGCGCAAAAAGCCGCGCTGACCCGCTCGCCTTTGGTGGGCGACCAACAGCTTGAAGTCACAGTCAAAGAGATTATCGACACTGTGGTTGCCAACGGCGACAGCGCACTGCGGGAGTATGCTGCCAAGTTTGATAAAGCTGAGGTTGCTAACATTCAGCTGGCGGCTGACGAAATCGAACAAGCCTGTGCTCGCGTCAGCGATGAACTGAAAGCCGCAATTCAGCAAGCGATGCAAAATATCAGCACTTTTCACCAAGCGCAAAAGCCAACACCAATTGCCTTGGACACTCAGCCGGGGATCCGCTGCGAACTGCGCAGTGAAGCGATTGAAGCAGTCGGTTTATATATTCCCGGTGGTAGCGCACCACTGATCTCCACCGTGATGATGTTGGCGCTGCCTGCCAAAATCGCCGGTTGCGAGCGCCGCGTGCTGATCAGCCCACCCCCGATTAACGATGCCATCATCTACGCTGCGGTTGAGTGTGGTGTGAATGAAATCTATCAAGCGGGCGGCGCGCAAGCCGTTGCAGCCTTGGCATTTGGTACAGAATCAATTAAGCCCGTCGATAAAATCTTTGGCCCGGGTAACCGCTTTGTGACTGAAGCGAAACGCCAAGTGTCACAAGATTCGCGTGCTTGCGTCAGCATTGATATGCCCGCTGGGCCATCTGAAGTGCTGGTGATTGCTGATAAAGACGCCTCGCCTGCATTTATTGCCGCAGATCTGTTATCGCAAGCGGAACACGGCCCAGATTCACAAGTGATGCTGGTGACAGACAGTGAAGCGCTCGCCGCAGCGGTTGAAGTGGAACTGGCACAACAGTTGGCCCAACTGCCACGCGCTGAAATTGCCACTCAAGCACTGTCTTGCAGCCGTACTCTGTTAGTAGATGACATGCGCCAAGCGGCAGCGGTGTCAAATCTGTATGGCCCAGAGCACTTGATCATTCAAACTTGCCAGCCACGCGAAGTATTAAAATTCGTCCGCGCAGCAGGTTCAGTGTTCTTAGGTCGATTTACCCCAGAATCAGTCGGCGATTACGCCAGCGGTACCAACCACGTGCTGCCAACTTATGGTTATAGCCGCACCGTATCAAGTCTGAGTTTGGCGGATTTCTCACGTCGCTTTACCGTACAAGAGTTGTCTGCCACCGGCTTACAAAATCTGGGTCAAGCGGTAATGACCTTGGCAGCAGCTGAGCAGTTAGATGCCCACAAAAATGCTGTCGCACTGCGTTTACAAACCATTGAAGCTGAAGCGAACACTTGGTCGGAGCAACTGAAATGAGCAACTTAAATCTGGCTGAACGCCTCGCTCGCCCTGAATTACTAGATCTAGAACCCTATCAAAGTGCGCGCCGCATCGGCGGCCGTGGCGATATCTGGATCAACGCCAATGAAAGTCCGTTTAACCGTACCGAATTGGCGCGTTTGAACCGCTACCCAGAATGCCAACCGCCGGAGCTAATTAACGCATACAGCAAATACAGCAAGGTCCCCGCTGCCAATATCGTCTGTGGTCGTGGTGCTGATGAAGCGATTGAACTGCTGATCCGCGCTTTTTGTATTCCTGGCCGCGACAGTATTGCCATTTTTGGCCCAACCTACGGCATGTATGGCATCAGCGCGAAAACCTTTAATGTGGGTGTGAACGCGTTAAGCCTGACCGAAGATTACCAGTTGCCTGACGACATTGACGGTGTAAAAGGCTGCAAGTTGGTGTTTATCTGTAACCCCAATAACCCAACCGGCACAGTGCTTAGCGTTGAGCGTATCGAGCAAGTGCTGAATCAACTGCCAGATCAGTTGGTCGTAGTCGATGAAGCCTATATCGAGTTTTGCCCAGAATATAGCGTGGCCAAACTGTTAGACAGCTACCCGAATTTGGTGATCCTGCGTACCCTGTCAAAAGCATTCGCGTTGGCAGGCGCTCGCTGTGGTTTCTTAATGGCTAACGTTGATGTGATTTCCATTATCATGTTGGTAATTGCCCCGTATCCCGTACCATTGCCGGTATCAACCTTGGCCGTAAACGCCCTGAGCGATGATGGCATTAGCAATATGTTGGCCGATGTTGAGCTGTTAAAAGCCCAAGGTAAGCGCTTGGCAGATGAGCTTGAAGCGCTCGGAGCAACGGTAGTTCCAACTGGTGCCAACTTTGTATTGGCCTACTTTGAGGATATCGCCAAGGTCAGCCAAGGCTTGAAAGACGCAGGTATTGTGGCGCGCGCCTACCGTGACCCACGTTTGGTCGATGCGATCCGGTTCAGTTTCACCAATGAAGCCGAAACCGATCAGATAATCGCTGCATTAATCGAAATTTTAGCGTAAGCCTTGCGAGCGAATTTCGCTCGCAATTCAGCGCAACCAGAATAATTAAGCCGCAAACAGCGGCCGAATAAAGGTGAATACCCTATGAGTCAGAAAATTCTATTTATCGACCGTGACGGCACTTTGGTAGAAGAGCCACCGGTCGACAAACAGTTAGACCGCCTCGACAAGCTGGCCTTTGAGCCACAAGCCATTCCAGCCCTGCTGAAATTGATGGCCGCCGGTTATCGCTTAGTAATGGTATCCAACCAAGACGGTTTAGGCACAGATTCGTTCCCACAAGCTGATTTTGATGCGCCGCATAATCTGATGATGCAGATTTTTGAAAGCCAAGGCGTTAAGTTTGATGATGTGTTGATTTGCCCACACTTTCCCGGTGACAACTGCAGTTGCCGCAAGCCAAAACTGGGCTTGGTTAAAGATTATTTGACCGCTGGTAAAGTGGATTTCACTACCTCAGCCGTGATTGGCGATCGCATTACCGACGTGCAACTAGCCGATGCTATGGGCTTGAAGAGTTTCCAATACGACCGTGAAAGCTTAGGCTGGGATCAGATCTGCAAACAGCTGCTGAGCCGTGGACGCCAAGCCGAAGTGGTGCGTACCACCAAAGAAACCGATATTCGCGTCAGTGTTGATTTGGATAACGCTGGCGGCAACAAGATTGATACTGGCATCGGCTTCTTTGACCACATGCTGGATCAAATCGCCACCCACGGTAACTTTACTCTGAGCGTACAAGTCAAAGGCGATCTGCACATTGATGATCACCACAGCGTGGAAGACACCGGCTTAGCCTTGGGCGATGCATTGCGCCAAGCCTTGGGTGATAAACGCGGTATTGGCCGTTTTGGGTTTAGCTTACCGATGGATGAAGCCAGCGGCGAGTGTTTGCTGGACTTATCCGGTCGGCCATTTATTAAATTCTCTGGTGAGTTCGAGCGCGATGCAGTCGGCGGCATGGCCACTGAGATGGTGCCGCACTTCTTCCGTTCATTTGCCGATGGCCTGCGCTGCACGCTGCACATTGGCTGCACCGGCGCAAACGAACACCACAAAGTGGAAGCCTTGTTTAAAGCCTTAGGCCGCGCTCTGCGCCAAGCCATCAAAGTGGAAGGTGACGCGCTGCCATCAAGTAAAGGAGTGCTGTAATGACGGCTGAAACGGTAATTATCGATACTGGCTGTGCCAACTTAAGCTCAGTGCGTTTTGCCTTTGAGCGATTAGGCGCCGATGTGTTGGTGACGGACGATGCTGATGCCATTAACGCTGCAACACGGTTAGTCTTGCCGGGCGTGGGTAGCGCACCTGCCGCGATGAGTTCACTCAAGCAAAAGAACTTAATCACGCTAGTACAAGGCCTAACACAACCGGTGCTTGGCGTTTGTTTGGGCATGCAGTTGATGACCGAAAAGTCGACAGAGCAAGGCGCTGTTGCTGAAGACACGCCTTGTTTGGGTTTAATCCCGTCTGAAGTACGTGCATTGGATACACAAGGCCTGCCTACTCCGCACATGGGCTGGAATCAACTCAAACCGGTACTGAAAAATGGCCAACCACATCCGCTGTTTGCAGGCATTGATGCCGGTGATTTTGTTTACTTTGTGCATTCGTTCTGCGCTCCAGTGAGTGATTACAGCATTGCGACCAGCGAATATGGTGAAACTTTTAGTGCCGCAATTGCCGATGGCAACTTTATGGGGGTGCAATTCCACCCAGAAAAGAGTGCCGCGGTGGGCGCAAAAATTCTCGCAAACTTCCTTAAGATCGATACCGCATCGTTAGCCGCCTACAACGCATCACTCGCTGCCGACAAGCAAACAACTTCCACCGGAGGCGCCGCATGATTATTCCCGCAATCGATCTGATTGACGGCCAAGTGGTACGCCTTTATCAAGGCGACTACGGTCAACAAACCACTTTTGATTTAAGCCCGTTAGGCCAGTTGCAATCTTATGAAGCGCAAGGCGCGAAACAGCTGCATTTGGTAGATTTAACCGGCGCAAAAGACCCAGCACAACGCCAAACCAAACTCATCGCTGAGTTAGCTGCGGGATTAAATACCCCACTGCAAGTCGGCGGTGGTATTCGCTCGGTCGAGCAAGTAGAAGAATTATTGGCTTGCGGCGTATCACGGGTGGTGATTGGCTCGTTGGCGGTGCGTGAACCCGAACTGGTAAAAAGCTGGTTTGTGCGTTTCGGCGCAGAAGCCATCTGCCTAGCGCTTGATGTGAACATCAATGAAGAAGGCGAGAAGATTGTCGCGGTTCACGGTTGGCAAAGTGGCGGCGGTAAAACGCTGGAATCACTGGTGGCTGAGTTTGCCCCCGTGGGACTCAAACACGCCTTGGTGACAGACATAAGCCGCGACGGCACTATGACTGGCGCCAATAATTCACTCTATCAGGAGCTGGCGCAAGCCTTCCCAGAAATTCTATGGCAAGCATCGGGCGGTATAGCCACCTTGGACGATGTCGCCGCAGTGCGCGACAGCGGCGCCAGTGGCATCATTATTGGCAAAGCATTGTTAACCAACCAATTCAGCGTGAAGGAGGCAATCGAATGCTGGCCAAACGCATAGTCCCTTGCCTCGACGTAAAAGCAGGCAAAGTTGTTAAAGGCGTCCAGTTTCGCAATCATGAAATTGTCGGTGATATTGTGCCGCTGGCACAACGTTACGCCGAAGAAGGCGCGGATGAGTTAGTATTTTACGATATCACTGCCAGCGCCCATGAGCGCGTGGTCGATAAGTCTTGGGTCAGCCGTGTTGCCGAGCAGATTGATATTCCGTTCTGTGTTGCCGGTGGCATTAAAACCATTGAGCAAGCGCGCGAAATTTTGGCCTTTGGCGCTG
The DNA here is from genome assembly GCF_017354945.1 of Shewanella avicenniae. NCBI lineage: Bacteria > Pseudomonadati > Pseudomonadota > Gammaproteobacteria > Alteromonadales > Shewanellaceae > Shewanella > Shewanella avicenniae. The sequence goes on from NZ_CP071503.1 coordinate 2,313,152, forward strand.
ATAAGATTTCGGTGAACTCCCCTGCACTGTCGGACCCAAGTTTAATCCGTCGTTTGCACGATGAATTTGGCCGTCAATGTGTGGTGGTGGGTATCGACTCGTTTTACGATGCGGACAGCGACAGCTACAAGGTAAAGCAATTTACCGGTGATGAAGCGGCCACTCGCGACACTCAATGGTACACCCTAGATTGGGTGGAAGAAGCGCAAAAACAAGGCTGTGGCGAAATCGTGCTGAACGTAATGAACTCTGACGGTGTGCGCCAAGGCTACGACTTAGTGCAACTCGGCAAAGTACGTTCAGTGTGCGACGTGCCGTTGATCGCCTCCGGCGGTGCTGGCGCTATGGAGCATTTCCGCGACGTATTTATTCAAGCCAAGGTAGATGCTGCCTTAGCCGCGAGCGTGTTTCACAAAGGGATTATTCCTATTCCAGAATTAAAGCAGTACCTGCGTGAGCAGCAGATCTGCATTCGCGCTGATGATCGCCATCAACGCATCGCTTAACAACAGGATTTGATATGCAAAACGAGACTCTTTTCGCAATGACCACTGAGCAGCAACAAGCCTTGCTGAGGGGCATTGATTGGCAAAAGCAGGACGGTTTAGTACCGGTTGTGGTGCAAAACTACTACTCAGCCAAGGTGTTGATGCTGGGGTATATGAACCCAGAAGCACTGCAAGCGAGCTTTGATAAGCAGTTGGTGACCTTCTTTAGCCGCAGCAAACAACGCTTGTGGACCAAGGGGGAAAGCTCTGGCAACCATCTGCAACTGGTATCGGTGGCAATGGACTGCGATAAAGACTCGCTGCTAGTGCAAGCCGTACCTGTCGGCCCGACCTGTCACAACGGCACTGAAAGCTGCTGGGATGGCGAAGAAGTGCATCCGTTCATTCATGAATTGGAAACCTTAATCCACGGCCGTAAAAACGCGGATCCAAGCAGCAGCTACACGGCATCGCTGTTTGCCCGTGGCACTAAGCGTATTTCGCAAAAAGTGGGTGAAGAAGGCTTAGAAACCGCCTTGGCGGCAGCAACCCACGATAAAGAAGAGTTGGTGAATGAAGCATCAGATCTGATTTATCACTTGCTGGTGCTGCTGGAAGACCAAGAGATGGATTTAGCGAAGATTCACGCCAATCTGGCCAAGCGCCACCGCAATGCCAAATAAGCAAAAGTGATCGTTTCCGCGCTCAACTAGCGAGATCAATAAAGGCGATCATCTGATCGCCTTTTGTATTTCGGCCTGCGCTTGTTAGCCATGAGCATGTTTTAGCAAAATGCCAAACGCTGAGCTCAAAGAGCGATTAAGCCGCCACAATCTGCTGCTGTGCCCGCAGCGGATGCAGTCTATCGTGCATCACTTTGATGGTTTCAAAGCGCTTCAGGGTTTTACTATCGCTCAGCGTACAGCTTTCATCTAACAGCATCACCAATGAGGCTTGCAGGCTCGTCTCAACCACCATCACTAAAGCGCGATCACCGTTGCAGCGCAAATCGAATAGTTTGCCTGGCTCGCTGTAAACGCACACATCGCTCGATTCAAAGAACCAAGACTTAGGCATCTGCGGTTTCAACATAAAGCGCGCCGCCGTAGCGTTTAGCGCCAATTGCACTAAAAAGGCATCAGCTAATGACACGCGGCTGGTGAGCCGCTTTACGATTTCCTCGTAATACTCGGCGTGCTCAACATCAAATTCAGATGAACCAAGCGCATCAGGGATCAACACCTTATTTTTGTAGGGAGTTAAGAACTCCATTTCTTGACCAAGAGAAATACTGAGCACTTCGTACGAGGCGTTATATTTCCATTGCCAAAATTGATCAGGCATTAATAACATAGCGTATCCGTGTGGCCTTATTAATTAATACGAATGCAGATTAGCTTATAATTCACACAACAGCAAAAATTAAATACTATTATTTGAACAAGATTACAACAATTTTATATTAAAACAAAAATCAAATTGATGATCGACAAGATCAAAAAAAGATCGCTTGCGCGATCCTTTTTAGATCATATTCGTGATTTTCGATCGGATCTATCTTTTAGATCGATAAGCGTCAACAATCTCTTTAATTAATTTTGGCCCTTGGTAAATAAAGCCAGAATAAATTTGTACCATCTGCGCACCAGCATCGAGTTTAGCTAACGCATCTTCTGCGCTGTTGATACCGCCACCACCCAGAATTGGCACTTGGCCTTTAAGGCACTTGGCTAAATGTTTAATCACTTTGGTCGACAGCTCTTGCAGTGGCTTACCGCTTAGACCGCCAGTTTCATTTGAGTTGGCAAGGCCACTCACACCGTCACGAGTCAAGGTGGTATTGGTTGCGATAACACCATCAAATTCATTTTGAATCAGCGCATCGGCAATTTTTTCAATTTCTTCTTCAGTTAAGTCTGGAGCAATTTTTAGTGCGACTGGAACATATTTATTATATTTTTCCGCCAATTCTTTTTGACGAATTTTTAAGCTGCGCAATAAATCTTCAAGCAACTCACCGTACTGCATGCTGCGCAATCCTGGTGTGTTAGGTGATGAAATATTCACCGCAATATAATCTGCATATGGATAAACTTTATCCATACAGATTAAATAATCTTCTTTACCTTGTTCAACTGGGGTGTCTTTATTCTTACCGATATTAACACCGACCACTGCGTTTGATTTTTTCGCAATCAGGTTTTTAACCAGATTATCAACGCCCTTATTATTAAAGCCCATGCGATTAATAATCGCTTTGGCAGGCTTAATACGGAACAGACGTGGCTTGTCGTTTCCTGGCTGTGGACGTGGGGTCACTGTACCCACTTCAACATGGCCAAAACCCATTGCGCAAAACGCATCAATACACTCGCCGTCTTTATCCATTCCAGCTGCAAGCCCTACCGGATTAGGGAATGTTACGCCCATAAATGTCACCGGTGCCGGCGGAATTTTTTGACCATAAAAGCAGTTTAGTGGATTGTTGCCTGTCGCTCGTAACCCCTTCATGGCGAGGTTGTGCGCAAGCTCCGGGTCCATCTGAAACATGACCTTTTGTGCGAGTTCGTAAAACATGAGTTCTCCTAAGACCTAAAAAAAGCCCCGGCGAGATGCCAGGGCTTGAAATTTTATAATATTTATCCTTGCCCTTCACAGTGCAAAATGAGCAGATTTAACTCTCTTAGCGCGACCGAGAACTTGGCGAATTCATTTTCACCAGAAGTTTTAAAGTCCGCCAGCATACTGAACCAACGCTCTAACAAGCTTTGGTTGTTCTCTAGCCATTGCGTGATGACTGCTGCGGAGTCACACACTGCCTCACAATTGTGCAGTACCACTGAGGTCAGAGAACGTTGCTGCCAATCTAGCTCTTCGCGGAATGCAGCGCGTGCCAAGGCTTGCCAATGGTTCGATGCTTTTTGAGCAGTAATCTGTTCTAGGAACCAATGCAATTCCACTTTGGCGCCGAGTTGGTAATAAGTTTCGGCTACCAAATTTACTGGTTTTTGCTCTACTTCTGCGATTTGCGCGATATCCAAGCTACAGAACAGTGTGCTCATTTTGGCTACTAAACCAGCCAAGTCACGTGGCACACCTTCACGCTCCAGCGCGCTAATATCAACAGCGATGCCATGCCATTCTTCTTCAACTAAGTAATGGTGAATATTGTCACGCAGGTTTTCGAATACTGGTTTGTAGAAGTTTGCAGTTTCTTCAATGTTCAGTACACGATTGCGATTACGCAGCAACCAACGGCAGACGCGGCGCATATTACGACGCAGCTGATGCAACATTTCACTCTGTACCACGGCAGGTACATCACTACCCAAGCGAGAAATGGCAGAGGTTATATCACCAAACCCAAATATTTCTCTTGCCATAGAGTAACATACAGCGGCTTCTGCAACTGAGGCACCAGTCTCATCCTGCATACGTTGGATGAAGTTAAGTCCGGCCTCGTTAACAATCTGGTTCGCCAGCGAGGTGGCAATAATTTCACCACGCAGTGGGTGCGCTGACATCTTGTCGGCAAAGCGTTGTTGCAGTTTTTGTGGGAAGTAATCCACCAGTAACTGGCTCAGCCAAGGATCGTCGGTCACGGTTGGGGTTACCAACTGTTCTTTCAACACCATCTTGGCGTATGCCACCAACACCGACAGCTCAGGGCGAGTCAAGCCACGATTACTCGCCAGACGTTCGTTCAACTCGTCGTCAGATGGCAAGAATTCCAGCGCGCGGTCGAGTTTGCCCTCTTTCTCCAAATATTGGATAAAGCGGATATGCTCTTTGAGCTGACCGGCAGCATGGGCTTGTGTTACCGAAATGGTACGAGTTTGATCCTTACAATCTTGGATCACGATGTCGGCCACTTCGTGGGTCATCTCTTCCAGCAGTTTGTTACGCTGTTTCACCGTCATTTCGCCTTCAGCCACGAGGCTATTCAGCAAAATCTTGATGTTAACTTCATTGTCTGAGCAGTCCACACCACCCACGTTATCAACGAAGTCGGTGTTCATGCGGCCACCGTTGGCGCAATATTCGATACGACCTAGTTGAGTACAGCCTAAGTTACCACCTTCACCGATGATTTTGGCATTCAACTGATTGCCGTTTACCCGCAGCGCATCGTTGGCACGGTCGCCCACTTCTGCGTTGGTTTCATGGCTAGACTTAACGTAAGTACCGATACCACCGTTCCACAACAGATCGACAGGCATTTTCAGCAGTTCGTGGATCAACTCTGTAGGGTTCATTGACGCTTTGCTGGTGCCAATCATCTTCTTGATTTCAGGAGTCAAGGTGATGGACTTAGCACTACGCAAGAAGATACCACCGCCTTTGGAGATCAACTTCTTGTTGTAGTCTTCCCAACTAGAGCGCGGCAGTTCAAACATGCGTTGACGTTCAGCAAAACTTGCGGCGGCATCCGGCGTTGGGTCGATAAAGATGTGCATGTGGTTGAAAGCCGCTTGCAACAGGGTGTGCTCAGACAGCAGCATTCCGTTACCAAACACGTCACCAGCCATATCACCGATACCCACACAGGTAAATTCGGTGGTTTGACAGTCGATACCCACTTCGCGGAAGTGACGTTTCACTGATTCCCATGCACCACGGGCAGTGATACCCATTTTCTTATGGTCGTAACCGTTAGAACCGCCAGAAGCAAACGCATCGCCTAACCAGAAACCATATTCAATGGCAATGCTGTTGGCCAAGTCAGAGAAGGTTGCAGTACCTTTGTCTGCGGCCACCACCAGATAAGGATCATCTTCATCGTGACGTACGACATCAACCGGTGGCACGATCTCTTTATTGACAATATTGTCGGTGATATCCAGCAGTCCTCGAATAAACAAGCGATAACATTCTTGTCCTTCTTGGAATACCGCTTCACGGCTGCCCTGCTTCGGCATCTGTTTACAAACAAAGCCACCTTTTGCGCCCACCGGCACAATAACTGTGTTCTTCACTTGCTGTGCTTTTACCAACCCAAGCACTTCGGTACGGAAGTCTTCACGACGATCTGACCAACGCAAACCACCGCGAGCCACACGACCACCACGCAGATGCACACCTTCAACTCGTGGGCTGTAAACGAAGATTTCGTACTTCGGCAGCGGTTTTGGCATCTCTGGAATTTGGTCAGGTGCGAACTTGAAGGATACATAGCTCTTCGCTTCGCCAGCCGCATCGTTCTGATAGAAGTTAGTCCGCAGTGTGGCGTTAATCAGATCCAAATAGCGGCGAATGATACGGTCATCATCCAAGCTCGCCACGTCTTCTAGGCGCATGGTGATCTGTTCAACAAACTTTGCCACCGTGCGAGTTTTCAACTTAGGATTGAACTTACGCACGAACATCTTCACTAGCGTATCGGCGATTTGCGGATAACGCGCGAAGGTTTCTTCGATATAGGCTTGGCTGAAAGTCGCGTCAATCTGGCGCATGTACTTAGCGTAAGCACGCAGTACTGACACTTCACGACCGGTCAGGTTAGTGGCCAACACGAGGCGGTTAAAGCCGTCATCTTCGAGCTTCTTATCCCACACCATTGACAGCGCGGTTTGGAAGCGGTCTTGGCTATCGACAATCTCATCTGACACTGCATGTTGCACTGTCATTAAGAAGTCCAAAATCCAGTAGGTTGCGCCGTCTGAGGTAATCACTTCATAAGGACGTTCGTTAATCACCCGCAGGCCAAAGTTTTCCAACATTGGCAACACATCTGACAGATGGATCGGCTCATCTTTGTGGAACAACTTCAAGCGAACTTGGTTGCTGCCTTTAGCAGATTCTTGTGGTTGATAGAACAACATGCCCAAACGATGATTGTCGTTCAGTGCTTCAAGTTGTTGAATATCGACCACGGCCGATGGCGGCAATACGTCATCTTTATAGCTTTGTGGGAACGCCGTTGCATAACGTTTGAAATAGGTGGTGGCTTCCTCTTCACCTGCTGCACTGTGCAGGGCGGCGGAGAGTTTGTCGTTCCACGAGCGTGCTGCTTCAATCAAATTTTGTTCAATCTGTGCCACATCGACGTCCATATTATTGTTGTTGTCTACCTTGACCCGGTAATGGGTACGACAGAGTGAAGATTCAGAAAAATAGGTGGTAAATTCCACTTCTTCAGTCGCGTTAAAACTTTGCGCCAGAATACGTTGTGAATCTTGACGTAAGCGGGTGTTATAGCGGTCTTTAGAAACATACACCAAACAAGAAATAAAGCGGCCATAGCCGTCTTTGCGTACAAATAGCTTCAGCTTGTCACGATCTTGCATCTGCAACACGCCGTGCGCCATTTGGTACAGCTCTTCTACTGACGCTTGAATGATCTCATCACGCGGCAAGTTCTCAAGAATATTCAGCAAGGTTTTGAAATCATGAGAACGTGGGGTCAGCTCAGACATGTCCATCACACGTTGAACTTTTTCAGCGAGCATTGGGATCGCGCGGGGGCTGCGGTTATACAGGTTTGAGGTGTACAAGCCGACGAAACGATCTTCACCAATCACGTTGCCTTTGTCGTCAAAACGCTTGATACCCACGTAATCAACATAAGCGGGGCGATGCACACGACTGCGAGAGCTGCTCTTGGTCAGCACTAACAATTTGCTGTCTAACGCTTGGCGACGGGCGGAATCAGAGAAACTGGATAAGCGCAAACCATGTTCATGCTTATCTTTGCTTGGCTTTTTCATCAAGCCCAAGCTGCTTTCCATGTCAGGCACTAACTCAACGTCACCCTCAACACGGCGCAATTCATAAAAACGATAGCCCAACAGGGTGAAATGATGGTCGCTGAGATATTCGATAAAGCTTATCGCTTCGTCCATCTCTTGTTTGGCGCCAGGGAAAGGTTGGTTAGGAAGGTCTTTAGCGATACTCGCCATTTTGTCCATCATCGGCAGCCAATCATTTACTGCGGCTGCGACATCTGCGAGGGTAGTTTCGAGCTCTTTTTCAATCTGAGTTATATCGTCGTCACTACTTAAGCGGTCAATCTCAATCAAAAATACCGCAATTTTGTCGCTTTGGTCATTGGCGCTTTTCATGGTGGCAACGCGTTCAATACGATCACCGTTGCGGTCAATAGCCAGTGGCGTATGCAGCATCATGTGGGCAGTGACCCCTAACCGACTTAATGCCATGCTGAGCGAATCGACCAAAAACGGCATATCCGGTTGCACAACTTCAATAATGGTGTGGGTTGATTGCCAGCCATGCTTAGATTGACTTGGGTTGAACACCCGCATGTGAGTTTGGCCGATGGCGGTACTATCCAGCGCATTCCAAAGACTGAGAATGGCGCCGTAAAGGTCGCTGTCATTGCGAGCAAGAAGATCATCCCTGGACATTTGCGAGTATAAACATGCGGCAAATTGTTCAACTTGCGTCGCATGTTCTGGCGCGATTTTGTTATGGATGAGGCTAACAACATTTTCCAGCAACACGGAGGGCGTTGAGCTGTTCAAAGCCATAATGATGTTTCCTTAAGCGTCTGTCGAAACGCTTTATAATTAAGGGTTTATTCGATGACCTTGAAACACAAAAAGGATGAGCCCAAGGCCATGGCGCGAAGTTTAGTACCAATAAATTTGCATTTCGAGGAAAATTTTAGTTTGAAATAAAGATGTTATCCAATTGCAGTAAAGAATTTTTTACTCTAGATGAACCGTAAACTGAACAGTTTAAAAAAACAACAAACAATAAATTAGTGAGCGCTGAATAAATAAGCAGTGGTACTGCAAGTTAAGTGGCACTGCGATGCATAAAGATGAAATTTGGTTGAATTTTATACGGTCAAACAATTACAAACAAAATGACGCCATGAAAAAAGCCACTCAACATTGAATGGCTTTGACATATATTGCGTTTACAACAGCTGCAGCGATTTGAAGTGGCCGTTGTCTTCAATCACCAACCGAAACAGCCCATGAATCCCTTCAGCAGTGAGGTATTGGCGAAAGTGACGCCCATGAATGCGTAACACCACGCCATTAACATCGGTCACCTGCACATTTTCAGCGGTACCTTGGTAATAAGGCTTGAACCCATCAAAACTCAGATCAAGCCGAAATACAAACTCACGCATTATACCGCCAACGCCTTGCTGGCCTTTTCATACACATCACGTGACAACTCTGGCAGATCAATCAGTTGCTGCAGGCAACCTTTAATCAGCGCTTGACGTTGTGCATCAAACTTACCGAACTGGATCAGCGGTGTCATAATTCGCGCCGCAACCTGAGGGTTCAGGCTGTTGAGCTTTTTAATCACATCGGTGAGGAATTGATAGCCGCTACCATCGGCACGATGGAACTGCGGTAAATTCACACTGGCAAACGCCCCCAGCAATGAACGCACGCGGTTTGGATTGTTAAAGCTAAATGCAGGATGTTGTTGCAACGCGGTAAGACGATTAATCACATCATCATCACTCACTGACGCTTGTAACATAAACCATTTATCCATCACCAATGGTGTATCTTGCCACTGCGTGCCGAACTGCTGCAGCAATTCATCGCGACAACTGGCGTCACCCGCCACTGCCGCTGAAAGTGCAGCTAATGAGTCAGTCATACCGACTGCACTATCAAACTGGGCTTGGATCAGCGCTTCATTACCATCGGCACTACGGGCTAACAGCAGCAAAATGGCATTTTTAAAGCTACGGCTGGCGGGATTATCTTGGCTTGTGAGGTCACGATAACGCGCCAATAGCTCATCTTCACAACCGTCAGCGATGGTATCCATCACAAAATCACGGGCGCTGAACAGGGCATCCAAATCAACACTATCCAACTGTTCAATCAGCGAATTGGCCGTTGGAAACTTGAGCATTTCAGCTGACAATGCATGGTCTTGGCTTTCATGCAGCAGTACAGCACGGAATGCGTCGATGACGCTCGAATCCAAACTCATGGGCTGATGCTGCTGCAAACGTACCACGTTTTGCCAAACGGCTTGGCTGAACAGCGAGACTGAGGCTTCCCAACGCGCCACTTCACTGCTGGCAAAGCCCATCAACACCAACAGTTGCGCCGTTGAATATTGATAATGCAGTTTTACAGGCGCGGAAAAATCTTGAAGCAATGAGGGCACTGGCACACCGGCGACGGAAAACTCAAAACTCTGTTCTGCTTCGGTCACTTCTAACAGTTGGTTTACCAGGCTGTTGCCTTCGGTATCGAGTAATTCAACACTGAAAGGAATATGCACCGGCAATTTAGCGGCTTCATTGGCGCGTTGCGGAGTCAGCTGTTTAACATCAAGGCGATAGATACCTTTAGCCGCATCAAAACTATCACTAACGGTTAGCTCTGGCGTACCCGCTTGGCTATACCAACGGCGGAATTGGGTTAAATCTTTACCGCTGGCATCTTGCATCGCTTGCACGAAATCATCGCAAGTTACGGCTTGGCCATCGTGACGCTCAAAATAGAGTTTCATGCCGGCTTGGAAGCCCTGCTCACCCAGCAAGGTATGCATCATGCGGATCACTTCCGCGCCCTTGTCGTACACAGTCACTGTGTAGAAGTTATTCATTTCAATAACTTCTTCTGGACGAATTGGGTGTGACATTGGGCCTGCATCTTCAGCAAACTGATGATTTTTCATCACCTTAATGGCGTGGATTCGATTCACCGCTCGAGAGCCAACATCTGAGCTAAATTCTTGGTCACGGAAAACGGTCAGCCCTTCTTTCAAACTGAGTTGGAACCAATCACGACAGGTGACGCGGTTACCGGTCCAGTTATGAAAGTATTCGTGACCAATCACAGATTCAATACCGTGAAAATCATCATCGGTCGCCGTTTGTTCATCCGCCAACACGTATTTGGTGTTAAATACGTTAAGACCTTTGTTCTCCATCGCACCCATGTTGAAGAAATCAACCGCAACAATCATGTAGATATCGAGGTCGTATTCCAAATCAAAGCGACTTTCATCCCACGCCATCGCTTTTTTAAGCGATGCCATCGCATGATGAGCTTTATTCAAGTTGCCTTTATCGACAAAGACTTGCAGCTTAACGTCGCGTTGGGTCTTGGTTGTAAAACTGTCTTCAAGCAGATCAAAATCACCCGCCACCAGCGCAAACAGGTAACACGGTTTTGGGAACGGATCTTGCCAACAGGCATAATGCCAACCATCGGCCAAGCTGCCCTCTTCCACTTTGTTACCATTACTCAGCAGGAATGGAAATTCTTTGGGCGCTTCAATACGGACTTGATAGCAGGTTAATACGTCAGGGCGATCGGGGAAGAAGGTAATACGACGGAAACCTTCCGCCTCACATTGGGTGCAATAGGCACCATCGGACATATATAAACCTTCGAGACTTGAGTTAGCGGCCGGGCTAATCGCAGTCACCACAGTCAATTCAAATTCACTGGGCACATTGTTGATAACCAACTTGCCTTCTGCTTGCTCAAATGCAACATCGTTTCCATTGACCAGCACTTGCTGAATTGTTTGCTGCTCGCCATCCAACACCAGCGGGCGGCTGTGTTCGCCATTACGTGTGATTTTGCTGACAGCGGTTACGCGGGTAGCTTCAGGTTGCAGACGAAAACTCAACGCCAATTCAGGCACCAAATAATCTGGTGGCAAATAATCAGCCAAACGCTTTGCGGTTGGTTGAGTTGTGGCGGTAGACGAAACCTGATTTTCTGACATATCACTGCCTCCGAAAAAACTGACTAACATCACTGCTGGCTTTGCAGTGTAAATCCGAATAAAAAACGCGCCTTAAGCGCGTTTTTCGTGAGCTAAACCTTAGCTACTGTGTTTAGCATTTTTGTCGTAATCGACCATATCGAGCGTGATGAATGCGGCTTCATCTAAGAACACGTCAGGTTTGGCAATCTCTTGCTCTTCTTTGCTCACCCCGTCTTCTTCATCCAGTGTTGCGAGTGGCTTGAGACCATGTTTCACACGGCGTTCATTCAAGCGCAGTAACGCAGTTGCATCTTCGTCATCACGTTCTTTCAAACGTTCACTTTCCACCAGCGATACACTCTTTTCATCGTGGCGAGTACGGAAGGTTTTAATATCTTGCTGCACATAATCAAATTCAACATTCTTGGCGATGCGTTGCTTATGCGCGCTATCAAGCTGTTGAATTTCAGCTTTAGATACTTCATTCAGCGGCAGATATTCTGCTGGCGGCACTTGATCCCACGGCAGTGCATTATCTTGCTCCGCTTCACCATACTCACCCGCAGCCAGTGCTGTTGGGAATAGAATGTCTGGGGTCACACCTTTACGCTGAGTACTACCACCGTTAATGCGATAGAACTTAGCAATGGTGTATTGCACGTGGCCGATAGGCTTATCGTACATATCGTAAATACGACCAAGGCTCTTATGTTGTTGCACAGTGCCTTTACCAAATGTGGATTCTCCCACAATCAACGCACGGCCATAATCTTGCAGTGCTGCAGCAAAAATTTCTGATGCTGATGCTGAGTAGCGATCAACTAACAGGGTCAAAGGACCATCGTAGTAGACCTTACCGTCGTTATCGCGATTTTCGCTGATACGACCGCTGGCATCACGGATCTGCACCACTGGGCCTTGATCGATAAACAGGCCAGTCATTAAAGTTGCTTCCGTTAACGCGCCACCGCCGTTACCACGCAAATCAATGACCAAACCTTCGATGTTGTCCGCTTTAAGCTTTTCAATCTCTTTTGCAACATCGTTCGACAGGTTCATGTAGAACCCAGGCACATCAATCACGCCGACTTTGCGATTGGCATAAGGGCCAGTTTTTGGCTCAATCACTTTGGAAGACGCCGCGCGGTCTTCAAGGCGGATTTTGTCGCGAGTTACGGTGACGGAGAAGGTTTTGGCGGTATTGCCGCCTTTTTTCGGCAAGACTTGCAGGGTTACTTTACTGCCCTTTGGCCCTTTGATGAGATCCACCACGTCGTCTAAACGCCAGCCGATCACATCAACCACATCGCCATTGTCTTGACCCACACCGACAATTTTATCGTCTGGCTCAAGTTTACCGCTGGTTGCAGCAGGGCCACCGGCGACCAAACTTTTGATGACGGTGTAGTCGTCTTCCATTTGTAACACGGCACCAATCCCCTCGAGGCTGAGGTTCATGTCCATTTCAAAACGTTCTGCGTTACGCGGAGAGAGATAGCTGGTGTGCGGTTCAATGCTACGAGCAAACGCGTTCATGACGCCTTGGAACACATCTTCGCTGTTAGTTTGCTTCATGCGCTTGATAGCGTTGTTGTAGCGCTTTTGCAGTACATCAACGATTTCTGGCCAGCTTTTGCCGGTCAGTTTCAAACTCAGTGCGTCGTATTTAACGCGTTCGCGCCACAACTCATCCAACTCGGCTTCGTTTTTTGGCCAAGCCGCATCTTTGCGGTCATATACGTATTTGTCGCCTGCGACATCAAACTTCATCTCGCTATCAAGCAAGGTCAAAGCATGAGCAAAGCGTTCATAGCTTTTTTGCTGAACCAGTTGAAACATGTCATAGGCTGGGGCTAACTCGCCACTTTTGATCATGTCATCAAATTGCGTGGCGTATTTTGCCGTCAGCTGATCAACGTCGCTTTGTAACAGAACATTTTTACGGTAGTCCAACTGTTCTAAAAAGCGTTCGAAGATAGCTTTAGAAAACTCATCATCTAAGGCAATACGGTGATAGTGTGAGCGGGTGAAAAGTCCCGCAACACGCTTACTGGTGACCTGATGTTGAGGTTCTTGGTGTAATTCTGGTAACTCACTGACCGGGATTGTCGGTGATATAGCAAACGCCTGAGAACCTAACAACATACTGGCCATTGACGCAGCTATAATAATCTTTTGCATCAGCAAGTTACTCCTAAATCACTTTTCCTTGTTACAGCAGAATATGCTCTGCTTTTACCTTCACAGTCAACCCACTGTTAAGTTGAACTTGAATGTCTTCTTTGTTGATGTCGCTGATTACGCCCGGCACCGGGGTAGCACCCAACTTAACATTGACCTTTTGGCCTGATGTCAGTTGAGACAACTCAGCTTGCACAAGATTCACTACTGGTGCTTCAACTTTCTTCGGCGCAGGCTTTTTAAAGCTGGCTTTTTTAGCGAAATCGGCTTTGGCACGAGGCTTACGCTTAGCGTTATCACGCGGCTTTTGTTCGCCTTCAGCGGTTTTGCCAGCAGCTTTAGCTGTTTCTTGGCGACGCGCTTTCGCTTTATCTTGGCTATCTTTCAACGCCTGTTGGGCATGTTCAATATGTTCAGCTTCAAGCGCACCACATGGGTTACCGTCGAGATCAACGCGTTGTACGCCTTCTTTCAACGATTTCAGATAGCGCCAGCTATTAGTGTAGCGGCGGATGGCAATACGTAACTGAGTTTTGCTGACTTTGGAATCATCGGCTAACCGTTCAGCCAAGTCTTGAAACAGGCCAATTTTCAGAGGCTTAGTTTCGCCTTCAGCAATAAAACATAACGGGAACGTCTCGTAAAGATAAGCCAGGATGGCGTTGGTATCGGTCAACTTTTCTGTTGATTCCATAATAAATCCACAAATTGCAGGGACGCCAGCACGGTTGTTTTAAGTGCACGCGACTGGGTCATTAATTACTACTATCCGTAAGGACAGCGCTCTCATACGTATGATCCGGCTGCCGACGGTGTCATAATTTACCATAACAACTCTGAACTCGAGTTGCCACATTGATAAACGCCACCATCTGCCAAAGCCGCCTATTATAAGCGGCATTATGACGAAATCGACTACAATCCGCCGAAAATCGTGCGCCTTTTAAGCAAACACACACTTTTCAAAACTAGCAACGAGGGTTTCAAGCCCAATTTGATCCGTTTCATCGAAACGGGCGAACTTTGGACTATCAATATCGAGTACCGCAATTACCTTGCCATCTTGGCGTACTGGCACCACGATTTCGGAGTTACTTGCCGCATCACAGGCGATATGCCCGTCAAATTCATGCACATTTTCTACGCGCTGGGTTTTGTCTTCTGCCACAGCGGTACCACACACGCCTTTACCCACGGCAATACGGCTACAGGCGACTTTGCCTTGAAAGGGGCCGAGCACCAATTGGCCCTCTTTCATCAGGTAGAAACCCACCCAATTAAGATCGGTCAACTGATCATTTAGTAGTGCGGAGAAGTTAGACATGGCACAAATGAGATCGTGCTCGCCTTCGAAGAGTGCTTGTACCTGACGGTCGAGTGATTGGTAAAACTCGGAGATCATTCAACGCTCGCTATTATTGAGTTTCGGATTCTGATTTTTTGCTTCGTTTGGCGGGAGCTTTTTCAGGCACTCCACCCTTGAGCAAATTGGACAGCGTATCTTTATTGGATGCTAAATAAAAAGCAAGCTTTTCAATTACGTTATCTTCGAGCTCAAGTTCACTTTGTTGCAGGAACGGAATTAGGTTATCAGCGACATCTAGCATGCGGTCATACGCATCGGCCTCTTTCTTCGAAGCAAACGTCATTTTCTCTACCCCATCTCTGACAACCACAAATTGTGTAATAACGGCCATGACTGCCCCTTAAACTGTGTATTTATACAGTACAAGCTTCGCACATTTTTTGCCGCTGGTGCAACCATTTATCGGTTTCTGTTAAGATTGCGCTCTCTATCGGCAAGGGTAATGATATTATTTTGGCCTTAAACCAATTGCGCTTTTGGGTGGAGTAGCTTCCTCTATGACCGGTTCTTCAACGACACCGCGCAAACATTGCAATTTAATTGTGTGTCGCGGCTGCGATTTAGTCGTCAGTAAACGTGCGTTGCCCTCAGGGGTTCGCGCGGTCTGCCCGCAATGCAATACTGCCCTTTATGATCAACCATACTGCGCGCTTAATGGCGTGTTGGCGTTATGTATTACCGCCATTTTACTGTACATCCCATCAATGCTATTTCCGGTGTTAGAGATCCATTTTCTCGGCAGTATTCGTAGCAGTACCGTGTTTCAAGGCGCAATGGCGGTGTGGCATCAAGGATATTGGGTGGTCGGCCTTGGGGTGTTACTTGGCGCGGTAATCGCACCGGCGGTATTACTGGGTTCGATCATGGCGCAGTTACTGATTATTCAAACCGGTTGGTATCGCTCCAAGTTTGGTCGGGACACTTTAAATGGATTGTTGCGTTATCATAGTTTTATTAACCAATTGTCGATGCTTGAGATTTACGTGATCAGCTTTTTGGTAACCTCATTTCAGTTATCAGATTTTGCCGATGTTTACTTCGGCCTTGGTACGCTGTGCTTTACCCTGTTATTTGTGATTACACTGTTTTTGCAGCGCGAATATAACCTAGAACATATGTGGGGTTACGTCAGTGAATCACACGACTAAGTCCCGCGGCATTGAGCTGGGGCTCTTCCGCTGCCAAGTGTGTGGTGAATTAAATGACCAACAGCTGAGTCATTGCAGTCGCTGTCATTCAGCGATCCATCCGCGCAATTATCGCAGTTTGCAAAACAGCTGGGCCTTGTTAATCACTGCCGCCATTTTGTTGTTTCCAGCCAATATCTACCCGATCACCACCCTCACCAAAAGTGGTGTAGTCACCCACGAAACGATTTTTTCTGGGATATTGCGCTTAGTTCACGCCGATTTGATGCCGATTGCGGTAATTGTATTCACCGCCAGTATTTTAGTGCCTTGGCTAAAAGTGATCGGCTTGGCGTTTTATCTCTCTGCGATCAGTTTCAACATGCCAATTTCGCGCAAAAAGCTCACCATTGGCTTTCATATTATTGAATGGATTGGGCGCTGGTCGATGCTTGATCTGTTTGTGATTTCGTTATCGGTAGCGTTAGTTAGCATGGGGCAGTTGCTTGACGCACAGCCCGCGCCCGCCGCTACCGCGTTTGCATTAGTGATATTTTTTACTCAGTTAGCCGCTAAGACTCTGGATACAAGGCTACTTTGGGATCAACTGGATAAACATGATGACACACCCTGAGCAACCAAAAGTGGTTCGAAAAAAGTTATTTTCTCCGGTATGGCTGTTACCTATCATCGCCCTCGCCTTGGGCGCATGGTTGGGCATTAAAAGCATTCGAGAATCTGGCGTTGATGTACGGGTACACTTTCCTAGCGCAACCGGGATCGATGTCAGCAAGACCTTAGTGCGTTATAAAGGCTTGAACGTTGGCAAAGTGGTCGATATCTCCATCGATGACAACCTCGAAGGCGTGAACGTTGATCTGGTGCTCGACTATCGTGCCAACAGCCTGCTACGTGAAAACACCAAATTTTGGTTAGTCACCCCAAAAGCCAGTATCACCGGCGTTGAGGGCTTAGATGCGCTGTTTTCCGGTAACTACATTGGTATGTTGCCCGGCGAAGGCGATTTTCAAGATCAGTTTGAAGCCGAGCGTGAAGCCCCCACCGTTATCCCTGCCGGCGATGGTTTAGTCATCGAATTAAGCGCAGACGAACTTGGCTCACTTGATGTTGGTTCGCCCATTTTCTATCGCCAAATTCCAGTGGGAAATATCGTGAGCTACCACCTGGATGAGCACAAAAAAATCCAACTTAAAGGGTTTGTGCAACGCCAGTATGCCCATCTGGTCAAGCAAGATTCACGTTTTTGGAATGTGTCTGGTGTGCGCGTTGATGCATCACTGTCTGGTATCAAAATCGATACTGAAAGCATTGCCTCTATTCTCGCTGGCGGTATCGGCTTTAGTTCACCAGAACTCTCCGCTGCAGCAAACGATGATCAGCTCTTTCAACTGTACGACAGCCAACAAGAAGCCCAAGGTGGTAGCAGCTTTCTGTTAACCGCGGCGAGTGCCGACGGCATCAAAGTCGGTACCGATGTGGTGTTCCGCGAATTGCCGGTTGGCGAAGTTGAAGAACTGAAACTTACAGATGATGGTGTAGCGATCCACATTCGCATGGACCGCCCTTACTCAGCGTTAATTGGCACTGATGCGCAGTTTTGGGTAGAAGGTGCAGAGTTGTCGCTAAGCAAAGTTTCCCATCCTGAGCGCCTGATCAGCGGTAATGTCATTCGCTTTACCCCAGGTTCAGGTTCACCTAAAACCGAATATCCGTTACTGGCTGCGGCACCAGAATCAAACGGCGAACCATTAGCCATTACCCTATTCGCCGCCGAAAACCCCGGTACCAACGTTGGGGCAGATATTCGCTACCGCAACGTTAAAATTGGTGAAGTCACCGCCGTTAACCTCAACAGCGATTTTAATGGGGTTAGTATTCTTGCTGAAATCGATGCACCATTCGCCAAGTTAGTCAATCAAGGCAGCGACTTCATTGTGCAATCACCGCTACAGGTGAAAGCATCGCTTGAGGGGATCGAAGTGAATGGCACCGATGTTGATAACATCACTAAAGGCAGAATCGATTTGCGCCCCGGTAAAGGCAAAAGTCTGAGCACCGATGCCCGCTTACCGATTTTTGCGTCTGCAGAAGCCGCCAGCCACTACTACCAACATCAAAAGCAATTGGTATGGCAACTCCATAGCCCAACGACGGCGGTCAGCAATGGCAGCGATGTTTTTTACAAACAGATGAAAATTGGCAAAGTCAGCGACGTTAAGTGGCAAGCCGCTCATGACAGTTTTGCAATTACGCTGGCAATTGACCCAACCTATCGGTCATTACTTTCCGAACGCAGCGTATTTTGGCCCACAGAAGCGCTGACATTAGATGCCAACCTCAATGGTGTCGAATTATCGGTTGCTCCGTTGTCAGGCATTATCAAAGGCGGCGTTACGCTTGGGCTACTTAGCGAACCTGCGACAGATAACCACCTACTTTACGCCAGCAAAACCTTGGCCGAGCAACAGTCAGTGCCCGTTGCATTAACCTTGCCGCTCAGTGCTGGGCTACATTCTGGTGCGGATATCCGCTATCGCGGCAACACGGTTGGCACCGTTGCCAAGGTACATCTGAGCGATGATATGCAAGCGTTAACCGCAACAGCTTATCTCTACGGTCGTTTTGCCGAGCAGTTGCGCCGTAGCGACAGTCACTATCAGCTTGAAGATGCTGAGCTATCGTTAAACGGCGTTAAAAACGCCAGCGCAGTGATTACGGGCCCGTTTATTTCGGTGACGCCCGGCACGGCTGCCCAGCTCATTGACCAGTTTGCGGTGGCGCCTGCCGCTTCCGCAATCGACACCGGTCATCCATTGGCCATTACCTTAGTGCGCGACGAACTGGGTTCCATCAAGCAAGGCACGGGTATTTTCTACCGTGGTATTCGCATTGGTGAAGTCAGCCACTACCAATTATCAGCAGCAGGCAATCAAGTGGTGATCGACGGCCTAATCGCCGAGCAGTATCAACATCTGGTTAATGCCAGCAGCCACTTTTTTGATTTGTCAGGGATTAAGATTGACGCTGGGATTTTCTCTGGCGTACAAGTCGAAACAGGCTCAATGGAAAATATCATCGCTGGCGGGATTGGGGTCGCGACGGAGTTTAATACTCAAACCGCAGGGAAAGCAGAAGCCCCGTTCATCCTTGAGAACAAACCTCAAGCTGACTGGCTAAAATGGGCTCCAGCGCTGTAACAGCAAGCTGATAAAATACCCAAAGGCGGTCTCAGTTTGAGACCGCCTTTTTTATGCATGCTAAAAAGCTTTTGGACAAAAATGAGTTACCGTAAGTGAGTAACTTACCTGTCTAGAGAAGCGGTTAAAACTTGATAACAATCTATTTCTAATAGCAAATCAGAATCAATCGATGATCCTGCCAATGATAAATATCACCAGCCCGCTAAAGCCTGCTAAAACAGCGAAATGGTTTGAACCTGCAATTGCAGCAACTATTGCACTACAAATGAGAATAAAGCCTCCGAATTCCCATTTCGCACCAGACCTTTTTACCCTAACAGGGTTGGCATTAACTGCGTTAGGTAACGGCCATCCACATCCGGGACACGCCATCGCTTTATCAGATATATCCCTGCCACATTCACTGCACTTGATTAGCGCCACTTCGCCTCCCATGCCTTAAACACCCAACTGGTACGGCCTGATTTCTATAGACACTCTGTAGTATTACTAAAATTTGGTCAATCAGTGTGTATCACACCTAGCCTAAATTTATGACGCCGACTTTCAATGGGGCATACTTAATCTAAAATACAGCGACATTTTGGAAATGCACTGCACCCCCAAAATTCGTGCCCTGCATTACTGCCCGATTTTGCTGTTCTAAGTACCATTGGTTCACCACATTTAGGGCATGTTCTCGATGTGACTTCCTCTGTTTTTTCCACGGTCTGTTTGAGTTGTGCTGTGTATTCCTCATTTGCAGTAGGAACATCACTATATGCCTCTGGCGCAATGATAACCTCTTCATTTGCTGTGCTGCAGGAAGTGCTTATAGCATCTTTAACTAGTTGCCTAAGGTCAGCCAATACATAAGACCTTGCAGCTTTAACCCTAAGTAAAGTGAATCCAGCTGAGGCACACGCTCTATTTACGAACTCATCACGTTGCTGAACCTTTTTGGTGTTATGACTTGCATCATCAAGTTCAACGCCGAGTATAAGTGAGCAATCGTCTTTATTGCATAAAACAAAATCAAAGTGCTTTGATGACACTTTATTAAATGCCCGTTGCCAGTTTGTTCGATTCATTCCTGATATCGGCACCAGCACATCTGCAATGCGCACTTTGGCAAATACCAAGGCGTCATTACCAACTGCTTGGACTAATGCACCATAAAAAGAACGCTCTGCTTTTGTGAGCAAAAATTGAGTCGATTGATATGTGTATTGGGATTGATCCGGTTTACTACCTAAAAGTGCTATAACGATGAGCAGTACGATGCAAGTCAGCAAAAATAGCAGTGCAATATCCATATTTAAATTGTCGATTCCATGTTGTGAGCAACTAATCAAGGTTACTTTGTAGCATTATTAAAATTTGGTCAATTAGCTCAAGATAACGAGTCCTAGCTCCGTAGCTTGGCATGAGGTAATCGGATAACCGTACTTTCACCCCGAAAGTCATCATCCATAAAACCAATAAGCGAGCACAATAGCGGCCAATATCCCTGCAACATCGGCCAGCAAGCCACAAGCAACGGCGTGGCGACCATTTTTAATGCCCACCGCGCCAAAATAAACCGCTAACACGTAAAATGTGGTTTCTGTGCTGCCTTGAAATATCGAGGCGAGTCGCCCAGCAAAAGAATCCACCCCATAATGATTCATGGTTTCTAACATCATGGCGCGGGCACCGGACCCACTGAAAGGCTTCATCAGGGCAGTAGGCAAGGCATCAACAAAACGGTTATCAATACCAACTAACGCCACTAGCCAGCGTAACGCGTCAAGTAGCAGATCGAGCGCACCTGAGCCACGCAACAGTGCAATGGCGAGCAACATGGCTAGCAAATATGGGATCAGTTTTATCGCTTGCTCAAAGCCCTCTTTAGCACCATCAACAAACTCTTCATAAACGGCCACATGGCGCACCAATGCCGTAAGCACGAATGAAAAGATAAGCCCGAGCAGTACTATGTTGCCAGCGAGTGTCGATACATGGCCGATCATATCTGCGCTCAAGGTGCCGAGGTAAGCGATTAAGCTCCCTAAAAATGCAACACCTGCGGCGGCATAGGCCGCTACGGTCAAATTGAGTAACGGCAACCGTTGCCACCATGCAACCGCTAACAGCCCGACTAATGTCGAGCAGGAGGTCGCTAGTAATATCGGCAAAAATACATCTGCCGGAGCAACGGCGCCTTGCTGAGCGCGATAGAGAAAGATAGTCACCGGCACCAGCGTAACCGACGAGGTATTCAGCACTAAAAACATGATTTGCGCATTACTGGCCGTGTCAGGTTGGCCATTATGTCGCTGTAAATCGGCCATGGCTTTTAAGCCCAGTGGCGTGGCTGCAGTATCTAAACCCAACAGGTTTGCAGTGAGGTTCATAGTCACACTACCAAAGGCTCGATCACCTTTAGGGAGTTCGGGCATCAATTTGGCAAGCAATGGCTCAAACAACTTTGCTAACACGCCAATCATTCCCGACAGTTCGCCCAAGCGCATTAACCCCATCCATAAACTCAACACGCCAATTAATCCCAAGGCGATTTTCGCCGCTAAGGTGGCACTATCAAACACGGCGGCCATCGTCGTGCCCACCACGTCTGTATCACCATGGGCTAAACGCCACGCCACAGCCGCCAAGGCCACCGCAAAGAAGTAACTCCAAATCTTATTTAGCAAACTCGCTCTCCAGCTTTTTGACCGACCTAATGCTATAATCGGCGCAATTTGTAATGCTGCTTATCGGTTATGGTTCAATTAAATCAAGATTTTATCAATAGTATCGCGAATGATTTGCCCGCAGAATTATCCCTCGACGATTTTATCGCCTATTGTGATAAACCTCTGCGACCATCATTACGAGTAAATACGCTTAAAATTAGTGCTGAGGTACTGGTTACGCGCTTAACCACCGCTGGTTGGGAATTATCGCCCGTGCCTTGGTGTCACGATGGATTTTGGTTCACTGCGCCAAACGATATTCAACCCGGTAATACCGTTGAGCATCTTCAAGGGTTATTTTATATTCAAGAAGCCAGTTCAATGATGCCGCCTACCGCACTCTTTGACCAATTGCCGATGCCAGACGCGGTATTGGATATGGCATCAGCCCCAGGCTCAAAAACCACGCAAATTGCTGCATTAATGAATAATTGCGGCTTATTGGTGGCAAACGAATATTCCTCAAGCCGCACTAAGATACTGCATGCCAATCTTGGCAGAATGGGAGTCAGCAACACTGCCATGACCCACTTTGATGCGCGGGTGTTTGGTGAATATCTTTATGAAACTTTCGACGCAATTTTATTGGATGCGCCCTGCAGTGGCGAAGGCACGATTCGCAAAGATCCGCTGGCACTTAAAGATTGGCGTCAAAGCGATATCGACGACATTGCCGCGACGCAACGCGATTTGATTATCTCCGCCTTTTTGGCACTCAAACCCGGTGGCACCTTGGTGTATTCCACCTGCACGCTCAATAAACGAGAAAACCATCAGGTGTGCCACTTTCTAAAGCAGCAATATGGTGATGCGGTTGAATTTGTGTCGTTAGCCAATCTTTTTCCCAATGCCGACAAAGCGTTATCAGAAGAAGGTTTCTTGCATATCTGGCCGCAGATCTATGACAGCGAAGGCTTCTTCGTGGCCAAACTGAAAAAGACTGCCTCCGTGCAGCCACTAAGCAGCACCAACAATAAAGCGCGAAATTTCCCGTTCACACCGATCAGCCACAAGCAGTTTCAGGAACTTAAGCAAACGATTGGTGAATTACTGCAATACAACTTTGATCAACAACGCTTGTGGCAGCGGGATGATGAAATCTGGTTATTCCCCGAGGGCATTGCGCCACTATTAGACAAAATGCGTTTCCAGCGCTTAGGGCTTAAGGTAGCAGAAGTCAGTAAACATGGTCTCAAAGTGCAACAGGAAGCAATCTCTGCCCTCGCCTATGCAGCGAGCGCGATTGAGCTAACTGAGCCGCAAGCCATTGAGTACTTGATGGGGCGCGACATTGCCCTTGCTGGCAATGAAAAAGCGCAAGGTGAATGTTTGGTAGCGTGGCAAGGGGTACCGCTGGGAATGGCAAAGCATCTTGGTAACCGCTTGAAGAACCAATTGCCACGGCATCAAGTGCGTGACAAGGTTTCATCTAGCAGCTCAAAATAACATAGAAGTATATTTAATAACCAATTAGTATAAAAAATATACCCAAATGCGCATTGCATTTTAAAATCTCGTCTAGACTTTGATCAGAGATAGCAATCCTGTCACATCTCGACTTAAGCGCACGGCTCTTAATGAGCCATTCCCCTGGGCCCAGAACATTGGAAATAGTTTTGGGCCTTTTTTTATCTGTCGTTTAACCAAAAAACAGCAGCTTCCGGCGGATTTGAATCTTAAACTCAGCCGTGACCTTCACAATACTGCCTTATTATCAACGATATGGCTTGGCTTCTTTAAAGCAGTTAAAGAAGTTGTCTGTGGTATAGGCCGCCAACTCATCGAACGACTCGCCGCGTAACTCCGCCACAAAGCGGGCAACATCTTTTACGAACGCAGGCTGATTTTCTTTGCCACGGTGCGGTACTGGCGCCAAAAATGGTGAATCAGTTTCAACCAACAAGCGTTCTTTCGGGATCTTTTTAACTACATCCCGCAGTGCATCAGCATTACGGAAAGTCACAATCCCCGAAATAGAGATATAGAAACCGATATCCATCGCAGCTTTTGCCATTTCCCAGCTTTCGGTAAAGCAATGTAATACACCGCCGCATTTTTCAGCGTGGCCATTGTTGAGGATATCGAGCGTATCTTGACGGGCATCGCGGGTATGAATAATCAGCGGTTTGTTGAGTTCAACCGCCACCTCAACTTGCGATTCAAAACATTGTTGCTGTAGCGCTTTGTTGTCTGGGCTATAGAAGTAATCCAGCCCCGTTTCCCCAATCGCAACGACTTTGTCGGTTTGCGCAAAACGGCGTAAATCAGCAGCGGATACACCATTTTCAACATCTAGCGGATGCACACCGGCTGATAACAATACGTTAGGGAATGGCATCATACGTTGTTGCATCGCTTCAAACTCTTGAAGGCGTACATTCACGCATAAAAAATGGGAGATACCGAGCGATTGGGCATCGGTTAATACGGCATTTAGCGTCGCTTCATCTGGTGCAATTTTCAGACGGTCCAGATGGCAATGGGAATCAACTAACACAACAACTTCCGAGGAAAAACATGAGGGCGCACAGAATAACTGTGCTACATGGTGCAGGTCAAATCGCCGCTGGCCAATTCTCTTGATAACAAGTTTTCAATGAGTTGTTTGTGTTCGGCAGCTTCAGAGACTATTTTGACGCCAATCCCTGCAGGACGACCGCCGGAAGCACCCATTGGATTAATCCACACAACTACGCCTTGAAACTCATGCATGCCGGTGCTGCCAGGCAAACGATAGCCTACCTTGATATCTTGACCGAGAAAATGAGGCTCTGTCGTTGCCACGAACAATCCTGCCGGGGTAATAAACGGCATATAGGCGCGATAAAGCTGATGTAAAGTGTCGAAATTCGCTATCAAATCAACCATAAGATACGTTCGTTATTTCAGTCTCTTATATTCTATGACATAACTTTGCAAAATTGCCAAATAATTGACAGTTGGCATTTGCATTAGTTGACGGCTGTCTTGCATTACACGCTGTGCTAATTCGGCGATTTTGGCGCAGACAAAAGGTTCTACAGCGGTATTTTTTAACTGCTCCAAGAGCACGTGATAAACCAGTTTCAACACATCGAAAATATTATCTTCTTTAACATCAGATAATTGCTGAACAAGGTGCCCGGTACTAAAGCTTTGTTCTACCCATGTTTTAAATTGCTGTAGCTGGTTAAATCGCTCTGACTGCAGCGCTTCTTTTAACGCTATCGCGCCACCAACAACAGGCAGAGACCATGCCAAGTCTGCAATACTGAGCGTTAATGGTTGTAGCCAAGCAGCAACGTCATTCAGCGAAGGTGGTTGCACATTCACGCGCTGACAACGGCTGGTGATAGTCGGCAACAAGCCACCGGCAATATCAGTCTGCAACAGCAATAAGGTGTTGCGGCCGGGTTCTTCTAAGGTTTTAAGCAGTGCGTTGGCGGCAGCTTGGTTCATTCGCTCGCTCTGTTGAATAACGGCGATGCGATATCCGCCCTGCTGCGCTGTGGCTGCAAGCGACTGACACAGTTCGCGAACCTGCTCTACCTTGATTTGATTACCCTCAGCCTTGAGCCAATACACATCAGGATGGTTACCCGCGGCGAGTAAGCGACAGGCACGGCATTGCCCACAGGCTGGATTGGTGTGGTTATCACACAAACAGTTGGCCACAATTTCATGAGCGAGGAGTAATCCACCATCAGCAACGGCAAGCGGTAACAGCAAGGCATGCGCCAGACGTTGCTGCTGCTGTTGTTGCTGCAATTGCTGCAGGGCTGAATTAATCCAAGGTAACGAGCTCATCAGTCCACCAAGCGCTGTTTTAATACCGCAAGGATATCGGCATGCACTTTTTCAAGCGGTTGTGTCGCATCAATCACTTCAATATTGGCATCCGCCGCAGCCAGTGCTAAATAGGTGTCACGCGCGCGTTCGAAAAATTCTATGGCTTGCTGTTCAATCCGATCCAGTGCGCCACGATTAGCCGCTCTGGCTAACCCTAAACTAGGCGGAATATCTAAATACAAGGTTAAGTCGGGCGCAAAATCACCCAAGGTGGCGCGACTCACGGCTTGAACCAGTGGCAGTAAACCTCGGCCACCGCCTTGATAAGCCAACGATGATAGATTGTGGCGGTCACCCAATACCCAATCCCCCTTGGCCAACGCTGGCTTAATGACATTCGCCACTAATTGCGCCCGTGCCGCATACATCAATAAACATTCTGCTTCGTCACAGAGTGGGTCTTCGTTGCTTACCTGCTTGACCAAATCACGGATCTTTTCTGCCGTTGGGGTGCCACCGGGCTCGCGGGTGCAAACTGGTTCAGCACCGTTCAACTGATGCAAAAAATCCCTAACTAAGGCGATAGCGCTAGACTTGCCAGCGCCCTCAAGACCTTCAATTACAATAAATTTTCCGGCAGTAGTCGGATTAGCCATTATCTATTTCTCTGGTATTTATCAACGGCTCGATTATGTTCAGCCAAGGTTGATGAAAAAATATGGGAACCATCATTACGAGACACAAAATAGAGATAGTTCACATCGGCTGGATGTGCTGCTGCGAGCAAAGATTCTCGTCCCGGTGCCGCAATCGGCGTTGGCGGTAAGCCCTTAATCACATAGGTATTAAATGGTGTTGCTTCTCGTAGATCTTTACGGCGAATATTGCCGTCAAAGCGGTCACCCATGCCATAAATTACCGTTGGATCGGTTTGTAAGCGCATACCTTTACGCAGCCGATTAATAAATACTGCGGCGATCAGTGGCCGCTCAGACTCTTGCCCGGTTTCCTTTTCGATAATCGAGGCTAACGTCAGTAGCTCATAGGGAGATTCCAAGGGCAGATTGCTATCGCGGTTCTGCCAAATCTCCGCTAACTGCTGCTGCATTTTGCCATAACTCTGGCTCAAAATTGTTTCGATGCTGCTGGATGCGCGATATTGGTAAGTATCCGGGAAGAACTTGCCCTCGGGGAGTTCACTACTGTCACCATTGGCAGCTAACACCTTGTTAAATACGTCGTTATCCACACTGAGATGTGGCACCTTTTGCAGATATTGGCGCCACTCTTGAATGGTTTTGCCTTCGATTAAGGTCAACACAAAGCGCTTTTCATCACCACTGGCGATCCGTTGCAGCAATGTGGTCACTGTGTCGCTCGGCGTGATTTCATACAGCCCACTGCGGATCTGTGTCAGTTCAGGGTGTAATTTACCCAGCAGTTTCCAACGCCAGTTGTAAGCGATTAATTTATCTTCCGCTAATATTTTACCTAGCTTGCGAAATGACACTCCGCGTTGCAAGGCGAGTTCTTGCGCTTCGGCAACGACCAGCGGTTGCTGTGCCAGTTGCACTGTTTGTTGGTAAGCCCAAAATCCTGCGACAGCCACTAACGCAGCAAGGCTAAACACTGCCGCTAACAGGCGCACTATCCATTTATTCATTGCGGCACCAACGTTTGCTGCAACGATGCAGTGGCATTCCAGCGTTCAAAATGAACGCCGTCTGCGCAGACTACATCCACCACGCCGATTAAACTATTACACAGCAACAGGTGTTTGGCGCGTTTGAGTTCAGTCAATGACACAGGCCGCAGTTCAACATCGATACCGAGCTCTATAAGTTGCAGGATTAGCTGTTGCCGCATGACCCCAGATACGCCGCTTTGAGCATGACTTGGACTGACGGCGATGAGCTTTTCGGCCATCGAAAATAACAACACGAGGTTAGCCATTGAGGCTTCGATAATCTGCTGTTGTTGATCCAACACCAGCCAATCATCCGTCCCATTCGGTAACGACTGCGACTTGATCAATACCTGCTCTAATCGATTGCAGTGTTTGATACCTGCAAGCAGTGGTTGTGCGGCCAACGTAACGGAAGATAACGCAAGGCTGACACCATGAGCGCGCCAAGCCGCATATTGAGCAGGAAGCTGACTGACACTCAGGACTTCATTCGGTGTTGGCGCAGCAGGTGCAGCATAACCGCGACCACCCACACCACGAGAAACCAATAATTTGAGGCAGTGCAGCGGATGGGCTTGCGCGATTGAATCGATTAACGCCAGTAAATCCGCCGAGGCACGCCAACAAAAACCGAGCCGAGCTGTCGATTCTTGCAAGCGTTGTAGATAGCTTTCAAGGAAACGTACTTGGCCTTGTGAATCAACGGCCATAGTGACAAACACGCCATCACCATAGGCAAAAGCTCGATCGCTTGGGTCGAGCTTCGCATCCATTTTGCCGTTAATCCATGTTTGCGCCACGCGTTAGTCCTGACTGATCCGGCTCGCTACCGCATCTTGCTGATCTTTGTATTTAGCATTTTTACGGGTGTTATAAGGCTTAGCCACTGGACCAGACAAACGCTCAAAGTTCAGCGCACCAATGGTCATCAATGGCCGCAAGGCTAACGGCAATTTACCGCTGTTGTAGAACTCCAACACAATACGTCCTTGCCAACCCGGATCGATACGATGGGCAGTGACGTGCACCATCAAGCCTAAGCGTGCCAATGATGAACGCCCATCTAACCAACCGACGATATCCGCGGGCAGATGCACGCTTTCAAAGGTCACTGCAAGCGCGAGTTCGCCTGGGTGCAAAAAGAACGCATCACCGTCAGCGATGTCAATTTGATCGCTCATCACCCGATCTAACGCCGCCTGCACTTCCGCCTTAGGACCACTTAAATCGATGTAAGGCGCGGTGTGATCTTTAAACACACGAAACGTATGCCCCAAACGCACGTCCACGCTCACACCACTGATGGCATCGCTTTCAGGACGAGGATCAATCGTGATGGTGCCATCATCTAAACAGGCGATAATTTCGTTATCGGTCAAACGCATACGGCACTTCTCCTTACTTGACCAAAAGGTGTTGAATACGTGCTTTTAGAATATCGGTCGCAATACGGTTTTTACCACCGCGAGGCACGATAATATCGGCATATTGCTTAGAGGGTTCAATAAATTGCAGGTACATTGGACGGACGGTTTTTTGATATTGGGTCAACACCGATTCCATAGTACGCCCCCGCTCTTCCACATCGCGGGTTAAGCGGCGCAGCAGACACATATCAAGCGGTGTATCCATAAATACGCTGGCGTCCAACAACTCGCGCAGACGAGGGTCGGTAAGCAACAAAATCCCTTCAAGAATGATGACCTTTTTCGGCATCATCAGCATAAAATCACCCGTGCGGGTATGCTGGGTATAGCTATAGCAAGGGATTTCGACCGGTTTGCCCTCTTTCAGCATGGTCAAATGAGTGCCAAGCAGCTCATGATCTAACGCTTTAGGATGATCGTAATTGGTCAATACTCGCTGCTCCATTTCCAAATGGCTTTGGTCACGGTAGTAGCTGTCTTCACTGATCACCCCGATTTGGTCAGTACCCAAATCGCGGCATAGCTCTTCATAAATAGTGCGTGCAATCAGGCTTTTTCCTGAAGCAGAAGCTCCAGCGATGCCAATCACTACACAAGCAGGCGTACTCATTAAAACTTACTCGTCGTCCGAAATAGCAATAGAAACTTTGGTTTGGGTTTGTTGCTGTGCCAAACCTGCGGCCACTTTTCTGGCCAAATCACGATAGATTGCCGCAATCTCACCATCAGGCTCTGCCACAACGCTTGGCGTACCTTTGTCCATGTTTTCACGGATCTGAATATTCAGCGGCAAAGCACCCAGCATAGGTACACCGTAACGTTCAGCAATACGCTGACCACCGTGGCTACCAAATGGATGATCTTTATGACCACATTCAGGACACAGATAAAAACTCATGTTTTCCACGACGCCAAGCACGGGAATGTTCACTTTTTGGAACATGGTCACGCCCTTCTGCGCATCGGCTAAGGCCACATCTTGCGGCGTTGTCACAATCACAGCACCACTCACGGGCACTTTTTGCGACAGCGTCAGTTGAATGTCACCGGTGCCTGGTGGCAAATCCACCACCAGATAATCAAGGTCTTGCCACAATGACTCATTCACCAGCTGCACCAGTGTGCCTGCCGCCATTGGGCCACGCCACACGGCTGCTTGGTCATCAGTCAAAATGAACCCGATACTTTGTGCGCTGATACCGTGCGCGTTGGCGCAAGTCATGTGTTTGCCATCTGGCGACACTGGGCGAAAATCTTCAACACCGAGCATCATCGGAATTGATGGACCGTAAATATCAGCATCAAGAATCCCTACGTTCGCGCCTTCAGCAGCCAATGCTAAAGCAAGGTTCACTGAAGTGGTGGATTTACCCACGCCGCCTTTACCAGAAGCGACCGCAATCACTTGCTTTACATTGGGAATGGGTGGAATGCTGGCAAGCGCTGAGTACGTGCTAATTTGCAGGTCGATTTCAGCTTCTACTTCAGCGATTTGGTCACACGCAGCAACCAACGCATTGGTAATCGCCATCACGGTATCGCGGTAGAGCGATTGGCATGGATAGGGATACACTAATCCGAGTTGTAAACGATTGCCTTCCAAGGCCAATTTGTTGACCATACCAGCGTCAACTAACCCTTGCTTCAGGTATGGATCCTGATGCGCGTTTAAAACTGCCAATACTTTGCTTAGCAGTGCTTCGTCGAGACGAAAGTCCGGAGTGACAGAAGACAAAACTCAATCCCCAACAAGTAAATTTGGCCAAGTGTACCAGATCTTAATGCCGAATTTGGAATAGATTTAACGCACTTATCCTTACTCATGATGAAAATAAAGCACGGATCGGTTAGTATCTGTGCCACTATTTTTGGGCCTTTAGTTAGAACGAATAAAAGATGTCAGATTCTCAACGTAAAATTCTTGTCACCAGCGCCTTGCCATATGCCAATGGACCGATCCATTTGGGGCACATGCTGGAATATATCCAAACCGACATTTGGCAGCGTTTTCAAAAACTTCGCGGTAACGAATGTCACTACATTTGTGCAGATGATGCTCACGGCACCCCGATTATGCTCAAGGCCCAGCAGCTGGGAATAACGCCGGAAGAGATGATTGCCCAAGTTAACACCGAACACCAAGCTGACTTTGCTGGTTTTAACATCGGTTTTGACAACTATCACAGCACTCACAGCGATGAAAACCGCGAGTTGGCGCAAGGCATCTACCTCAAGCTGCGTGAAAATGGTTACATCAAAACCAAAACCATTTCTCAGTTGTTTGATCCAGAAAAACAGATGTTCCTGCCGGACCGTTTCGTTAAAGGCACCTGCCCGAAATGCAAGTCAGAAGATCAATACGGCGACAACTGTGATGCTTGCGGTGCTACCTATAGCCCCACTGAACTGATTAACCCACGTTCAGCGGTCAGTGGTGCAACCCCCGTATTGAAAGAGTCTGAGCACTTCTTCTTCGATCTGCCTGCCTTTGAAGGCATGTTGAAAGAGTGGACTCACTCAGGTTCATTACAGCCAGAAATCGCCAACAAACTGAACGAATGGTTTGAGCAAGGCCTGCAGATGTGGGATATCAGCCGCGATGCGCCGTATTTCGGCTTTGAAATTCCTGATGCGCAGGGCAAATACTTCTACGTCTGGTTAGATGCTCCCATTGGCTACATGGGCTCATTTAAAAACCTGTGCAACAAGCGTAGTGACTTGAACTTTGACGAGTTCTGGAGTGCCGATTCAAACGCTGAGGTATATCACTTCATCGGTAAAGATATCGTCTACTTCCACAGCTTGTTCTGGCCAGCAATGTTGAAAGGTGCGGGTTATCGCCAACCGACCAACGTTTATGCTCACGGCTATGTGACGGTGAATGGCGCCAAGATGTCAAAATCAAAAGGCACCTTCATTAAAGCGCGTACCTATCTGGACCATTTAGATCCTGAATACCTGCGCTACTACTACGCTGCTAAGTTGTCTGGCCGTATCGATGACCTCGACTTGAATCTGGAAGACTTTACCCAACGAGTAAACTCAGACTTGGTCGGTAAATTGGTGAATTTGGCAAGCCGCACAGCGGGCTTTATCACCAAACGCTTTGACGGCAAGTTAGCGGTAATGAGCGATAGCAGCCTGGCTGAGTCGTTCCTTGCTAAACAAACGCAGATTGCTGAGTTTTACGAAGCCCGTGAATACGGCAAAGCAATTCGTGAAATCATGGCGTTGGCCGATATCGCTAACGGTTATGTGGCAGAACAAGCCCCATGGCAATTAGTCAAGGCTGATGAAACCTTAGCCCAAGCACATCAAGTATGCTCTGTGTCGCTCAACCTGTTCCGCATTCTGGTGACCTATCTGAAGCCAGTATTACCGCGCCTATCTAACGACGTTGAAGCTTTTATGAACCTTCAGCTGACTTGGAATGGCCTGAATAATGCGATTGATGGCCATGCAATCAACCCATTCAAGCCAATGATGCAACGTGTCGAGCTTGATAAAGTCAATGCGGTGATTGAAGCATCTAAAGAAAACCTACAAGCAACCGCTGAGCCTGCGAAAGCTGCAAGCCCGCTGACAGAAGATCCTATCAGCGAGACCATTGAATATGATGACTTCGCTAAAGTTGACTTACGTATTGCGCTGATCAAAAAGGCAGAAGCCGTACCCGAAGCAAACAAACTGTTGAAGCTGCAGTTAGATATTGGCGGTGAAATCCGTCAAGTATTCGCTGGCATCAAGTCAGCATACAATCCAGAAGATCTGGAAGGTAAGCTGACAGTAATGGTCGCTAACCTTGCCCCACGTAAGATGCGTTTTGGTCTGTCTGAAGGCATGGTGTTAGCCGCAGGCCCTGGCGGTAAAGATTTGTGGATTCTTGAGCCACACGAAGGTGCACAACCGGGTATGCGCGTGAAGTAATTCTCTCGCTAATCACAAAAAGGCCGCGTCTATTGCGATAGACGCGGCCTTTTATTTTACCGGTTGCAACAAAGATTACAGATAGCGAGACCAGAGCTGACTCACTTTGGTTTTGCCTGTGTTACCAGTGTTACCCTCACCCTGCTCCACATTGCCGGTTATCACTTCGCCTGGGCGATAACTCGTCGGCAAGTTAGACAAATCAATGGTCGTCGAGCCTCTAAAATCGGAACCATCAGTGCCACCACTTTGGTTAGCCACCGAGAGATAACCATGAATGGTCGTATTACCACCACTGTAGAGTAAGTTGCCCGCCATCACGCTGCCGAACACTTCGCTAGATGCACCTAAATGGATATCACCGCCGTAAAAGGTGTCCTCGACATAACCACCCGCCAGCAAGGCGATGTTGGCGATGGGGCTATAGTGAAGCTCACCAGCCGAACACAGATCAGTCGCATGAAAACTGCCAAAATTGGATGTCGCACAGACATCGTTATAACCGGCAAAATTAAGCGACATGATGGTGTGGCTGCCGCTGGTTGAAATGTCTTTGGTGGCAATAATGGTGTCAACGTAGCGCCCAGTACCGACGTTAACAGAACCATTAAACCACAGCACCGCGGGCACAAATTGCGAGCCATCAAGCTGCCATTCATCATCTTTACTGACATATTTGAAACAGCTATTACTATCGGAATACCCTACACAAATCTTTTTATAGCAACTGCCGGATGCATAACTTGGTGTGTCGCACAGGTAATCTTGGTTCTTACCTTTGCCGGCGAGATAGTAGTTGCCGTTGGCAATGCCGCTCATATTACGCACTTGCACTAAAATATTGCCGTTAAGATCAATATCAAATGCCAAGTTTGCCGCTGACTTTAACGCCCACGCATCAATCCGCAAATCCTGCACATTTACCGGTGTAACTGGCGATATCGCAACTTGCAGCCCTTCCACGTGAGTCACATTTACGCTGTTATTCCAATTGGCGCGACTGATGCTGCCACCTACTTGGCCACTGCCAACAGACCCCGCGCTGGATTCGGTAAAGTTACCTTCTGCCATCAAATTGCCAATACTGGCATTGGTGGCACTCACGTTACCTTGGCTTAGTACGCTGCCTGCAGAGGTACTCGAGTCCATAAACACATCACCTAAAGCCGCTAACGTGCCATGCACATCGGCACTACTATTAAGTGTGATGTTGCCATTGGCTTTCGCAGACAGCGAGTTAACGCCGCCAGACATACTGATGTTTCCCATCGCGGTGACATTAGTATATGCACCACTGCCGGTAAGTGTGACATCGCCTTCGGCCGCAACGGTGGCAATATTTTGATGACCGCCTAACGTAAGGTTGCCGGTCGAATACAGCAAGCTAAAACCTGAAATACTGCCATGGCCCGACACATCACCCTCAACATAGAAAGAGGTGTTGCTGTTATTGCCGTTAAGCACGTTGATATCGCCGCCCAAGGTAAGCCCACCTTTGATCAGTACGGCATCATCGAGGTTATAAGTGGTCAGTGTGGTACCTGCAGCAACGCAAAAAATGCTTTGCACACCGGAGGACGTTTGTGCGGCAGTACCAAAAATATTGACCGTCAGTTGCACTCCATCCACGCAACTCGCCGCTGTGGTAGAGATGGCCACAACTTGACCGGTGACACCAGCTGCAGATGGAAAATCGATCACATCTCCAACGTTTAGCGTGGCTAACTGAGTAGGCCCAGATTGGTAAAAAAACTGCCGCATCGCCTCAACGCCTGTCCACGCACGCACTTGGGCTTGGGTCACTGCATGTACTGTGGTACCCGCTTCTTGCGATGACTGGATGTAACGCATTGCGCCTGTGACCATCAGCACCATCACAATCCCAAAGATGGCCAACATGATGATACCGGCAAAGCCTCGCTGTTTATGATTTAGCATCATCCTATCCTTGCTGTTACTGGCTGAAATTCACTAAACAAGAGCGCCATGGAGTATAGCTCGCCGATTGACTCCAATTTACGTCCACCTGTAATCCCGCTTTGGTGGCAGCGTCACTGTTAACGCCCGCTAATGAACCTACCGAGGAGAGCAAAGCGCTATCAATCTCACTGCCAAATGGAGAACATTTACTGATATTTAACGCTGCATTGAACTGAATTTGCCCCGACAACACATTTGGCTTAATCACTCGGGTTATCTGCCAAGTTTGGCCAGCCCATTGGGTTGCAATCGGATGACAACTGGCAGTCGAGGCCAACTGATAGACAGCAAAGTCATTCGGATCAGACACTAAACCGCGGCAGGTGTAATTGGCTGACACATCAGAAAGTGCTGTGTTTTCTTCCCAAAACAGAGCGTTACCAGTGGCAGCAGTCAAACCAATCGCCACAAGATTGCCAGTTGACGAAAGTTGGCTTTGTCCGGTGGTACTCGATAGCCCGGCACCATTTACCAGAATAATGTGGCTATTGGTCGTCGCAGCAGGGATCCCAAAACCCGCTTTTTGCATCAGTAACTGCATGGTGAGCAGCCCAGTCATGTTTTGCTGATTGCGGATGGAGAATGTTTCGCTGCCTGTTTGCGGGTTATAGATATGAAATACCGCGGATTTGTACAGTGCCATCATTGCCAGCACCGAAATTGACGTTACTACCACACCGACCATCATGCTGATCAGTGAAAATCCTCGCTGACGCCGACTGACAAACCTGTGAGTCGGCCGCTTAGTTTTGAATGACCATGTCATAACGTCCGACCCTACTATCTGATACCGTGATGGTAAATTGCGGGATGGCAACCGTTTGCGTGATGCCGCCGATGGTGACCTCCATCTTGGTGTAGCCACAATGTTTGCTGTAACTGGCATTAGCGGTTGACTGCAAATCATGATTTAGCACCATGACTTCGCCGTTACTGTCTTGCCCAGCGACCGAGCAACTCAGTTGCATACCGCCGCTGGCGAGTTCGCCACGTAGCTCATTTAGCACCAAGTTTTGCACGTTATCCGTCACCTGCGATTTCATCGACACCGACAGGGTATACGCAACACCAAGCCCTGATATCGCTACCAGAAAGATACTGATCATCCCTTCCAGCAACGTAAACCCCGTCTGTCTATTCCAAGTAGCCGTTCGCATTGTTGCTCCCTTTACTGATGGAATACTGGGTTGAAGTGGCGCAATTTTGGCTATTGACCACACCACTGCTCGGCAATCCAGCAGAATTAAACGCAATACAAGCCGTTTGCTGCTGTGCGATGGTTATGCTGTCAACCGCAAGCTGTGCTTGCCAAAGTGCGTCGGTGCAATTCAACGCGGTGTAATCACCGTTTTGCACACATAGCTGTTTGTTAGTTAATAGCAGTAAGCTCGCGCTATTCGACGCCCCATTAGCTCCATGTGTTAATGCCACTGAACGCGCCTTTGCATAACCTTGCTGGAGCACTTCTTGGGTGGCTTGGAGTTGCTGTTTACCCAACCAACTGGCGGTTAACGAGCCGCCATACAATGCGAGAATTCCGGCCACAGCCACAGTGACCATCATTTCTACAAGCGACAAACCACGTTGGCCTATCACCATGATGCAAACCCACAATCGCTGGTTACAGTGCGATTATTACGGCTATCAAGGGTTAACACACAGCCAGCCAAGGTACTGCTACCCGTCGCTTTTAAACTGTATGCGGTACTAGTACTGGTTAATGAGTAGCTAAAATATTGTGCTTCCGATGGTGCCCAACCAGTAAAACTGCTGGTTGTGGCCGCTGTACCTGCAGCATTGGTTGGGTACTGCAGTTGGTTTTTGTAGATCGCTTCCATTTCCATCGCCAACCCCACCAGATCTGTGGTAGCGGCGCGCGCTCGGCTCGATTTGATAAATGATTGATAAGATGGCAACGCGATAGCGGCCAAAATCGCCACCACGGCGACAACGACCATGAGTTCAACCAAAGTGAACCCGTGGTGCTTCACAAAAATGTTGTTCGTCACTGATACCGCCTTATTCCGATCTCAGTTTGTTTGGAAAAATACTACCTTAGCAACTACGCTGGAATCTAGCGTTTTACCGATTAACAATTGTAAATAACGATCATTTTGCATTGATTAATAGATCAACCACACATTTTGAATAACATTCAAACTAATTTCATTTTTAGCACATTAAAAACAGCAGGTTATACATGCGCAAAACCAAACCTAAAAATTAAAATCCAACAGATAAAACCGATTAACCGCTAAAACTCCGTCAATAAACTTGTAATATTAGCCATATTACAGATTATCTGACTTAATGCCGTTATTTTGACAATAATCAGTTATTTGACGCTTATCAGAAGGCTTGTTAAATCAGGTCAAACACGAAAGAATTAAGCACGCAAACAGAGACAATCCGCAGCCAACGCCTGCACCGTGTTCAGCCAGCATGAATGAAAGTATGAGGAATTGTGTTAGAGATAAGCACCTTAAACGGCGGGTCACAAAACATTTTGAGAGTGAAATGGAATGAGTAAGGCCAAGCTAGACTCGGCCCGACAAGATATTTGCTTTGAAGTGCTATACCGGATTATCGATGTCGACAAAGTGATGCAGTAAACCAAACTTAGCGGCCAAATGCTCACCAAGCGCAGCAATACCATAGCGCTCAGTAGCATGATGCCCCGCGGCATAATAATGAACGCCCTGCTCAACGGCACTGTGAAAGGTCCGTTCGGACGCTTCACCGCTAATAAACGCATCAACTCCCAATGCATACGCTTCATCGATATAGTCTTGCGCGCCACCAGTACACCACGCAACCGACTTAATTACGGCTCGATCTGCGGCCAAGTGCAAAGGCTCACGGCCGAGTTTCTTAGCAATATATCTTGAAAATTGTGCTCCCGTGAGTGGTTGGGTCAATTCTCCCCGCCAAAGCAGATTCTGCGGAATATGCTCCACCATTTGAATATTTTCGAGTGCCAGTTGCCGGCCTAAACACGCGTTATTCCCCAGTTCAGCATGACCATCCAAAGGTAGATGGTAACCGAGTAGATTGATATCGTGGGTCAGCAGAGCTTTGATGCGGCGTTGCTTCATACCTACGAGGACGGCGGGTTCACTTTTCCAAAAAAAACCGTGATGCACGAGCAGCGCGTCGGCATTTAAGGCAATGGCCTCTTCGATAAGCGCTTGGCAAGCGGTAACACCGGTGACGATAGTCGAGATCTGCTCACGCCCCTCAACTTGCAGGCCATTCGGCGCGTAATCTTTATAGCGGTCAACTTGCAAAAATTCACTAAGATATGCTTCTAGTTCGCGTCGTTTCACCTTAATGCTCCGATCAATAAATATTGGCGCAAGCATAACACAACTGGCGATTTGATTGGCTCGGCGACTCAATCCGCTACCCAGATAACATTTCTGAGGTTAATGCCCGCTGCAAATTGGACATAGCGCGCTTTTGCTTTATAAAATCGCCCGACCTTTGAGAATTTACAATTAGATAACAGGCCTAATTCAATGACCAAACTGACTAAAGAAGATGTCATCAGCCAATTGGAAGCTGCACTTTCAAAGCGTGAGGGCAGCGCTGTCAGCATCGAACAAAGCGGAAGCTGGTATAAAATTGATGGCGGAAAATCAGTGCGCTTTGCTGAATTGGAAACAATGTTGCCAGAGTTGTCAGTTAGCGATGCTAACCCGGTAACTAAAACAGCAACACCACAAAGCAAACCTGTGGCCAAAGGTGCTGCAATCGCTGCGACAGGTAAAACACCTAAGCAATTGTGGCGCGAAAAGCTCGCTAAAAAACCCGGTAGCCAATTACCTCGCGGTTTTTAAGCAGTTAGCGATGTGGACGGCGAAAGGCGCTCACATCGCTTTATCAACTCTTACACCGGTTTTAAAATAAACCACTCTCACTTCATCCCCTGATTGCAATGGCATATTACTGGCGGGTTGCTGAATCACCATCACCTGTTCACCATCGTTTTGACGAATAATCAGCTCTTGTAACGCAATCACCCGAGCATGCGCTTGAGCAGTATGTTGGCTGCCAACGCCCGCGCCGATAATTGCGCCAAGCACTGTTGCAACATCACGCCCATGACCATCACCAAACTGGTGCCCAATAACACCACCGAGCAACGCCCCGCCGAAGGTATGCCAACCGTTATTTCGGTCTTGCTCTAGCTCTGTTCGGCTCACATCTCTCACCGAATTTAACGTACCATAGACCACTTTAACGACCGGCATGGCTTGGTTGCGAGGAAACTCCTCAGCATTGACCTCATTTGCGTAGGGCAAGGCTACTGAAAGCCCAAATAACAGCAATAGTAATTTCCACATAGGTAAAATTCCGTTAAGTTATTAAACCAAGTTGCACTCAACGCTATACAACTGTGAATACACTCTCTTTTCTACAAGATGCGTCAGATCCCTTTCCTGCGCCGGAGTTTGCACTAACAGAACCCAACGGCTTACTGGCAGTGGGTGGAGACTTACATCCTGAAAGGCTATTGAGTGCCTATTATCAAGGGATCTTTCCTTGGTTTAACCACAATGATCCCATTCTCTGGTGGTCACCTGATCCTAGAGCCATTTTCCTCCCTGGTAGCGTTAATGTCAGCCGTAGTTTGCGTAAATATATGAAAAAAATGGGCTGGCGCTACACCATTAACCATGCCTTCGCCGATGTCGTTGCTGGCTGTGCCATGACTCGACAACAGCAGCCCGGCACTTGGATAACGGGAGAAATGCGGCTTGCTTACCAACAATTACATGAACTCGGTAGAGCCCACTCAATTGAAGTATGGCAAGAAGAACGCCTGATTGGCGGTTTATATGGCTTGAATGTTGGACTAATATTTTGTGGTGAATCGATGTTTCATCGCGAAACTAACGCATCGAAAGCGGCCTTTGTTGTGCTCCATCATCATCTGTTGTGTCATGGCTTTAAATTGATCGACGCACAAGTGATGAATCCGCATCTTGCATCGCTGGGGGCACGTTCGCTAGACCGCCGTAGTTTCATTGAATTGGTCCACCGCTTTCGAGATGGCCAAGCCATTGCCGGATGTTGGGCACCACAAGAGGTAGAAATTGCACTCTGAGCATCAAACCGTTGCAGTTGGATTAACCCAAACATTTCCTTGCAGCTATCTCGCTGATCAGCAAGAACAATTATTAGTCATTAAAGAGCAAATGATGCAACCCGCATTATTTGAACAGCTACTTTCAATGGGCTTTCGTCGCAGCGGCAGCATGGTTTATAAGCCGCGTTGTCCTCATTGCCAAGCCTGCCAACCAATTAGAGTGCCGTTAGCCGAGTTCACACCTTCTAAGCGTCAAAAACGGACACTTGCTCAAAATCGCGATATTCGCATCGAAGTCAGCAAACAGTTTCGCGATGCTCACTACCAACTTTACCAACGTTATATCAACGCTCGCCACCATGATGGGCCTATGTTTCCTCCCACGCTTGAGCAATATGTTGGCTTTATCGGCTGTGATTGGATGCAGCCCGGCTTTGTTGAGTTGTATTTAGATGAGCAGTTAGTGGGGGTCGCCGTTACAGATTTATTAGCGGATAGCCTGTCCGCAGTTTACAGCTTTTTCGACCCAGATCTCAGTCATCGCTCACTTGGGAGTTTGATGATTTTGCAACAGTGCAAACTCGGCGCTTCGATGAACAAGTCTTTTCTTTATCTTGGATATCAGATAGATGATAACAAGAAAATGAACTACAAAAGACTTTATCGCCCCTACCAAGTATTGACCTCTACAGGCTGGCTAAATGACTGCCGCTTACCGCAAACTCCTTTACACCGTGGGTAATTTGCGGCATGATACGGCGGTTTTTATTTCCTAGAGGCTAACAGGACAGAAATTTAATGGCGAAAGAAGACAGTATTGAGATGCAAGGGACGATCCTTGAAACCTTGCCAAATACGATGTTTCGAGTTGAACTGGAAAATGGTCACGTTGTGATTGCTCATATTTCCGGCAAAATGCGTAAAAACTACATCCGTATCCTGACTGGTGATAAAGTCACCGTTCAACTTACCCCGTACGATTTGAGCAAAGGCCGCATCGTCTTCCGCGCACGCTAATCTATTCTCCACATGCTTGCATTCTTGCCCCATTGTTGATGGCGGCTTGGTGGATTATTTTTAACGCCTGTTAAGATGCCAATAAAAAATGGCTGCATCGCGCAGCCATTTTTTTGTGAGCTCAACTCAGATTATGAAACTTTTTCCGGTGATTCGACCGAAATATCCAGCTCACCGTTGATCACATCAACCTTAGCTACGCCACCGAATTCCAACTTACCGAATAATATTTCATCGGCTAATGGACGTTTCAACATATCGGTCACCACTCGAGCCATTGGACGTGCGCCCATCGTCTTATCGTAGCCCTTCTCTGCCAGATAGGTTCGCGCTTCATCACTGACATCCAAGGTTACACCCTTAGCATCCAACTGCGCTTGCAGTTCGACCAAGAATTTATCAACGACCTTAGCGATAATTGTCATATCCAAACTGTTAAACCAAATGATGCTGTCGAGGCGGTTACGGAATTCTGGCGAGAATACGCGATTAATCTCACTCATTGCATCATGACTATGGTCTTGCTGTTTGAAGCCGATTGATTTTCTCACGGTTTCCTGAACACCCGCGTTGGTGGTCATGACTAACGTCACATGACGGAAATCCGCTTTTCGACCATTGTTATCGGTCAAGGTACCGTGATCCATCACCTGCAGCAGCAAGTTATAGATGTCAGGATGCGCTTTTTCGATTTCATCTAACAGCACCACACAATGTGGATTCTTAATCACCGCATCGGTGAGTAAACCACCTTGGTCAAAGCCAACATATCCTGGTGGCGCACCAATCAAGCGTGAAACAGTATGGCTTTCCATGTATTCCGACATATCAAAGCGCACCAATTTCATGCCTAAACAATTGGCCAATTGATTAGTAACTTCGGTTTTACCCACCCCTGTAGGCCCCGCAAACAGGAAACTACCAACAGGTTTGTTTTCGTTGGCCAAACCACTTCGCGCTAAGCGAATGGCAGCACTCAAGCTTTCAATAGCCTTATCCTGACCGAAGACCGTCATCTTCAGATTCCGCTCAAGATTCTTCAATGTATCTCGTTCAGTTGAAGACACTGTTTTTTCAGGAATGCGCGCCATCTTGGCAATCACAGCTTCAATTTCAGCTTCACCAATCGTTTTCTTGCGTTTGCTCAACGGCAACATAGCCATCCGCGCACCAGCCTCGTCAATGACGTCAATCGCCTTATCGGGCAAATGACGATCATTAATGTGGCGGTCGGACAAACGCGCCGCGGTTGCCAACGCCGCTTTGGTGTAACGGATATTGTGATGTTCTTCGTAGCGAGATTTCAGCCCTTCCAAAATCTTGGTGGTTTCCTCTACGCTCGGCTCATTGATATCAATTTTTTGGAAACGACGAGCAAGCGCACGATCTTTCTCAAAAATGCTTTGATACTCTTGGAACGTCGTTGAGCCCATACAACGCAATTTGCCACTGGATAGCAGCGGCTTCAACAGGTTGGACGCATCCATAACGCCGCCAGAAGCTGCGCCAGCGCCAATAATGGTATGGATTTCATCGATGAACAGAATGGCATTTTTATCCGCAGTCAGCTCTTTAAGAATATTCTTCAGCCGCTTTTCAAAATCACCACGATATTTCGTGCCCGCCAACAGTGCACCCATATCCAATGAGTAAACGGTGGCATCGCGAATAACGTCGGGCACTTCGTCAGAGACAATCCGGTACGCGAGACCTTCTGCAATCGCAGTTTTACCGACACCGGCTTCGCCGACTAACAACGGATTGTTTTTACGACGGCGACACAGAATTTGAATACTGCGCTCGATTTCGTCATGACGTCCAATCAATGGATCAATCTTGCCCTGCGCTGCTTGCTCATTAAGATTACTGGCGAACTGAGACAGCATGTTGCGCTCTTCAATCGCTTCAGTTTGTTCTTCTGACGCGTTCTCTTGCGAAGCATTATTTTCTGGCTCTTCGTTGTTACGCGCAAACCCATGGGAGATGTAGTTCACCACATCAAGGCGAGTTACATCATAACGACGCAACAAATAGACGGCTTGAGATTCCTGCTCACTGAAAATGGCCACCAGCACGTTAGCACCGGTCACTTCATTACGGCCAGAGGATTGAACGTGGAACACCGCACGCTGCAATACACGTTGGAAACCAAGCGTTGGCTGAGTTTCTCGTTCATCTTCAGGGTCGGCGATCAATGGCGTAGTTTGCGTAATGAAACTCGATATATCATCACGCAACTTCTCGATGTTGGCACCACAGGCTAACAACGCATCACGCGCGGCGGGGTTATCGATCAACGCTAACAGCAGATGCTCAACGGTCATATATTCATGACGAGCATCTCTGGCTTGTTGAAAAGCCAGATTCAACGTGACTTCAAGATCTTTATTCAGCATGTGCACCCCCTAACTTCAGTGATCGCTAAATTTACGCCTTCTCTAAGGAACACAGCAAAGGATGCTGATGTTGCCGAGCGAATTGATTTACCTGCGCGACTTTGGTTTCT
This sequence comes from Shewanella avicenniae, assembly GCF_017354945.1. Classification (NCBI taxonomy): domain Bacteria; kingdom Pseudomonadati; phylum Pseudomonadota; class Gammaproteobacteria; order Alteromonadales; family Shewanellaceae; genus Shewanella; species Shewanella avicenniae. Next base: position 2,356,324 of record NZ_CP071503.1, read on the forward strand.
GCTATCCCAAACGGGTACAGACCACAAACCGCTTTTCCTTGGTGATGTACCAACAACATAATGTCGGTCGCTTCCTCGTGGTTCTTATTGAAAAACAACTGCAACACCTCAACCACAAACTCCATAGGGGTATAGTCATCGTTGTTCAAAATCACCTTATACATCGGCGGTGGCTGCAGTTCTTGCTCAACACCGCTCTCCAGTTGCTCAATTTGACCGATTTTTCCCATAACTCAATACTAGTATCTGTATCACACTTCAACCAACCGAACCAATGTGATGAATCGATTAATTCGTGCGATTTTTCCGACTGATGTTGATTTCACTATACGATCAAGTTAACGAAATTGTCTAAAGCAATTAGCAGAACAAACCTGATAATTTTTCTGAATGGTCGTAAAAGCGCCCGAATTTCGTAGGTTTTGATTTACTTAAGGTTTTACTCAATTAAATTTATGCGAAGTTGTGCAGCCAACTATTATCCTTTAGTCTTAAGAATGTTGTGATTTTGTTAAACCCATCTTGACATCACCTAGCAAGGCTCGCATTCTGTACCCGATCAGTTGATATTTCGACCAACTAATAAACGAAGTATCGATGTATTGGGAGCAACAGTAGAAGGAAGTAGATGTATGGCAAGCGGAACTGTAAAGTGGTTCAACAACGCCAAAGGTTTTGGGTTTATCTGCCCAGATCAAGGTGGTGAAGACGTTTTTGCACACTATTCAACCATTGAGATGGATGGCTACAGAACTCTAAAAGCAGGTCAACCTGTTGAATTTGAAGTGGAGAAAGGTCCAAAAGGCATGCATGCCTCACAGATCTCTCCAGCCAAGTAAAGCACCAAGCAAATTTCTACTTGAAAGGCGGGTATTCCGCCTTTTTTTATGACTTATCGTTAACACGTCAACACAAGCACACCGCAGTTAACACTGCGATGTGCCGCATTCACACTTAATAAGCCATTAATTTATTTAATGTTGCACTCGGACGCATCGCCGCTGACGCTTTACCGCTTTCTGGACGATAATAGCCGCCCATATCCACTGCAGCGCCTTGAACACCATTGAGTTCAGCGACAATCTTGTCTTCTTGGGCAACTAGGGCGTCAGCCAATTCAACAAATGCCGCTTGCAGTTCGCTATCGGCACTCTGCTCAGCCAAGGCTTTTGCCCAGTACTGTGCCAAATAGTAGTGGCTGCCACGGTTATCAATCTGCCCCACTTTACGCGATGGCGACTTGTTATTGTCGAGGAATTCACCAATCGCTTTGTCCAAACAATCGGCCAACACTTGTGCTTTAGCATTACCCGTGGTTTGACTCAGATGCTCCAACGAAGCGCCTAACGCGAGAAACTCACCCAGCGAATCCCAACGCAGATGGTTTTCTTCTTCAAACTGTTGCACGTGCTTAGGTGCACTACCACCAGCGCCAGTTTCAAACAAACCACCGCCATTCATCAAGGGTACAATCGACAACATCTTCGCGCTTGTGCCCAATTCAAGAATTGGGAACAAGTCAGTCAGATAGTCACGCAATACGTTACCGGTGACCGAAATAGTATCTTGCCCAGCTTTCATACGCGTCAATGAGAAACGCGCAGCGTCTTCTGGTGACATAATATGAATTTCTAAGCCAGTGGTGTCTTCTTCTGGCAGATACGCTTTTACTTTGGCAATCACTTGCGCATCGTGGGCACGCTTTTCATCCAACCAGAATACGGCAGGAGTTGCTGACAAACGGGCACGGCGAACAGCCAATTTTACCCAATCACGTATCGGTGCATCTTTTGCCTGACACATACGCCAGATATCACCAGCAGCCACTTCATGTTGCATCAGCACTTCACCAGCGCTGTTCACCACTTTCACCATGCCTGCGGTTGGAATTTCGAAGGTTTTGTCGTGACTACCGTACTCTTCTGCTTTTTGTGCCATGAGGCCAACGTTAGGCACTGTGCCCATGGTAGCTGGATCAAACGCACCATGCTCTTTACAGAAGTTGATGGTTTCTTCGTAAACCCCTGCGTAGCAACGATCAGGAATCATTGCTTTCATGTCTTTCAACTGGCCATCTGGGCCCCACATCTGACCACCAGCACGAATTGCAGCAGGCATAGATGCATCGATAATGACATCGCTTGGTACGTGTAGGTTGGTGATACCTTTGTCGGAGTTAACCATCGCCAACGGCGGTTGGCTTTCGTATACCGCTGCAATATCAGCCTCGATTGCTGCTTTCTCTTCTGCAGGTAATTGCGCAATTTTGGCAACAACGTCACCAAAACCGTTCTTAACATCCACACCAAGCGCTTTAAATTTATCCGCATATTTCGCGAATAACGCTTTGTAGTAAGCTTTTACTGCCAGACCAAACATGATGGGATCAGAAACTTTCATCATGGTGGCTTTTAAGTGCAGCGACACCAATACATCTTGTGATTTCGCCGCCTCAATTTCACGCTCAAAAAATGCCTGCAATTGCGCAGCACTCATTACTGCCGAATCAATGATTTCACCGGCTTGGAGTTTCAGTCCAGCTTTCAATGTCACGACATCTCCAGCAGTAGGTTCAAGCACGATGTCAACGCTGTCAGCTGCGGCCAATGTCACAGACAACTCGCTGCCATAAAAATCGCCACTGTCCATATGTGCGACATGCGTCAGACTGTCTTTGCTCCAAGCACCCATTGAATGAGGATGTTTGCGCGCATAGTTTTTAACTGACAAAGGTGCGCGACGGTCTGAATTACCTTCACGTAGCACTGGGTTAACCGCACTGCCCTTAATTTTGTCGTAACGTGCTTTAGCATCTTTTTCTTCAGCAGTTACCGCATCGTCTGGATAATCAGGTAGGTCGTAACCTTTTGCTTGCAGCTCTTTGATGCAAGCCTTCAATTGCGGAATCGATGCACTGATATTCGGCAGTTTGATGATGTTAGCTTCTGGCTTAGTGGCAAGTTCGCCCAACTCAGCCAGATGATCACCAATACGTTGTGCGTCAGTTAAACGCTCAGGAAATGCGGCGATAACACGACCAGACAACGAGATATCACGGGTTTCGACCGCGATACCTGCTGGTTTTACGAAGGTTTGGATGATCGGCAACAATGACAAGGTAGCGAGCGCTGGAGCTTCATCTGTTTCCGTGTAGATGATAGTTGGGGTTTTCTCAGTCATTTTCAGTCCTATGCGTACTTGCAAGAAAGGAAGGTGGACCGCCCCCGCTCGAAATCCTTCGAATAATGTTAAATAATTTTTATATTCAATCAGTTAAACAAAGAATACCACTTTTCGCTAACGGGTTGCAGATCACATTTTGGCAAACATCATAGTGCATTCTTTGAAAGATTCAAATTCCGTACATTGCATTATCAGGGTAGACTATTGTCCGATTGATCCAGAATTTTTCTTAAAAGGCACTCGAATAGATTTAATGAGTAGCGCTCCTAAAAAGTTTAAACAGAACAAAGCAATGGCATTTCGAAAGCCAAATGCAGTCAATGCGGGTCGACAACCTCCTCGAACGGTCAAGTCAGCCAAGCCTAAGGTCAGCATGGCGGAAACCCGCGTCATTCTGTTAAACAAGCCATTTGATGTGTTGTGCCAGTTTACCGATGAACAAGGCCGAAAAACGTTAAAAGACTTTGTCTCAATCCCCAATATCTATGCTGCAGGCCGACTTGATCGTGACAGCGAAGGCTTATTGCTACTTACCAATAATGGGCAACTGCAGGCAAAACTCACCGAGCCGAAAAAGCATACCTACAAAACCTATTGGGTGCAGGTCGAAGGCGCAATTACAGCAGAAGCGATCAACGCATTGGAAAATGGCGTTGAGTTAAAAGATGGCATGACGCTACCGGCTAAAGTCGAGCAAATCGCTGAACCTGAGCTGTGGCAGCGCCATCCACCGATTCGTGAAAGGGCGAATATTCCCACCAGTTGGCTGGCAATTTCGATTCGTGAAGGACGTAACCGTCAAGTGCGCCGAATGACGGCCCATGTGGGTTTCCCAACCCTGCGGCTGGTGCGCTATGCCATCGGGTCGTTGACGTTGCAGCAATATGGTCAATGGATTAATAACGGGGAATACTGTGAGCTGTCAGCGCAAGAGATTGCGGCATTGCTGGCGGACTAAAGCCGATCATTAAGGAGTATTTCAGTGGAAGAGAAACTTCGTTATCGTCCCAACGTCACGGTGGCTTGTGTGATTGAAGCCAATCAACGCTATTTGATGGTGGAGGAGTTGATTGATGGACAACAAAAATTCAACCAACCCGCCGGCCATTTAGAAGCCCATGAAAGTCTGCTCATGGCCTGCGAACGGGAAATTTTAGAGGAAACGGGGCTTCGTCTGTCACCGGATGCACTCATCCGCATTGATCAGTTTTCGGCATCTACCGAACTCGCTTTTTTGCGGTTTACCTTTTGTTGTTCGCTACCAAGCACAATCGCAGCAAAGCCTGTTGACCCCGATATCACGGCAGCCCATTGGTTCAGTTATGAAGAAATTGTTGATCGTAGCGCCGCGTTACGCAGCCCGCTGGTGCTTGATACGATTGACGCGTATCGCCGTGGCCAACGCTTGCCGTTAGAAACACTAAATTCACGCTTTCTGACATTAGCCCCGTAGGCTGATGCGTGCTAGAATACGCGCCCTAATTAACGAAGGGATTGGTCGTCGCTGCAAACAGCGGCTGTTTTGACCATCTCTTATGTGTTTGCTGTTCAATGGTTGTTAGCATCTATGAATTTTACTGATCCCAATCCATCCACCAAAAAAGTCATCGTCGGTATGTCCGGTGGTGTTGATTCCTCCGTTTCAGCCTATCTGTTGAAGCAGCAGGGATACCAAGTGGAAGGCCTGTTCATGAAGAACTGGGAAGAAGACGATGACACCGAATATTGCTCAGCCGCAGAAGATCTTAAAGATGCGCAAGCTGTGTGCGATCGTTTAGGCATAAAACTGCATACTGTGAACTTTGCCGCCGAGTACTGGGATAACGTATTCGAATATTTTCTCGCCGAATACAAAGCGGGTCGCACTCCTAACCCAGACATTATGTGCAACAAAGAGATTAAGTTTAAAGCGTTTCTCGATTTTGCAGATGACATTCTTGATGCCGATTACATTGCCATGGGTCACTACGTTCGTCGTGGCGAACACAATGGCAAGCCTACCCTGCTGCGCGGGATCGACGGCAACAAAGACCAAAGCTACTTCTTATATACGTTGAGCCATGAACAGATTGGCCGTAGCTTGTTCCCCGTGGGCGATTTAGAAAAGCCGCGCGTGCGTGAAATCGCGCTGGAGCAAGGCTTAGTCACCGCTGCCAAAAAAGACAGCACTGGCATCTGCTTTATCGGCGAACGCAAGTTCACTGAATTCTTAAGCCGCTATCTGCCGGCGCAACCGGGCAACATTGAAACCGTGGATGGCGATGTAATTGGCGAACACCAAGGACTGATGTATCACACGCTCGGGCAACGTAAAGGCCTTGGCATTGGTGGCATGAAAGATAGCAACGATGATCCTTGGTATGTGGTTGATAAAGACGTTAAGCGCAACGTGTTGATTGTGGCTCAGGGCGGTCGTCATCCACGTTTGATGTCCAATGGTCTTATTGCCAATCAACTGCATTGGGTAGATCGTCAAGGGCCGGCGGATGGCAGTCGTATTACCCTGAAAACCCGCTATCGCCAAACCGACGTGGCTTGCCAGATTCACTATAATGCAGCTAACGAGATTGAAGTCATCTTCGATGAAGCAGTTGCGGCAGTGACACCCGGCCAATCTGCAGTATTTTACGATGGCGAAATCTGTCTTGGCGGTGGCATTATCGACCGTCTGATTAAAGAGTAAATTCTCGGATGGATACACTAGAAAACAGAACCATGGCATTGGCGGCGACCCTGCAGGCTATCGCGCAGGTGCAGTATATTGCCCGTCATGGTGAAACCGACGAAGCGCAATTAGCCGCAGCGCTAAAGAGCGTATTAGTGACCGAGCCTGACAGCATTGATGATATCTATCCCAACAAACAGGTAATGGCGAACGGTTTTCGTTGGGTGATCAATCAACTCGGTGACAATCATCAAAAAGATGTTGAAATTACCCGCTATTTGGTTGGTCTGCTGTCGTTAGAGCGCAAATTAAGCCGCAATAATGGCGCGTTAAACGTGTTATCCGAGCGCATCAATCAACTGCAGCGCCAACTGCAACATTTTCAAATTACTGACGACCAGATGATCAGTAACTTTGCCAGCATTTACAGTGATGTGATCAGTAATCTTGGGCCGAAAATCCAGATTTCAGGTAACCCTCACATGCTGAAACAAACATTAGTACAAAATAAAATCCGCGCCTTGCTGTTAGCTGCGATGCGCAGTGCCGTATTGTGGCGCCAACTCGGGGGCAAACGCCGCCAGCTGGTGTTTTCGCGTAAAGCGATTGTCGATACAGCCAAACAATTTCTTACCCTACACTAAAAACAAGTTCATCAAGGAGCTTACAATGGAACTTTCCGCACTGACTGCTATCTCCCCGGTTGACGGGCGCTATGGTAGTAAAGCCGCCGAGCTTCGGGGGATATTCAGCGAGTACGGTCTTACCAAATATCGCGTACAAGTAGAAATCAACTGGTTGAAGCTGTTATCAAGCTGCCCAGAAATTGAAGAAGTACCGCCATTCAGCGAACAAGCGCTGGCATTACTGGATAGCATTCGCGATAACTTCAGCGAAGCTGACGCTCAACGTGTGAAAACCATTGAAGCGACCACCAACCACGACGTTAAAGCGGTTGAATACTTCATCAAAGAAAAAATTGCTGATAATGCTGAACTGAGCGCAGTCGGTGAATTTGTTCACTTTGCTTGTACTTCAGAAGACATCAACAACCTGTCGCACGGCTTGATGCTGACTGAAGCGCGCGATCAAGTATTGCTGCCTTACCTGAACAAAATCCTTGATAGCGTTAAAGGGCTCGCACACAGCTACAAATCTGTGCCTTTGATGTCACGTACTCACGGCCAACCAGCGTCTCCATCTACCTTGGGTAAAGAGATGGCCAACGTTGCCGTGCGTTTAGAACGTCAAATCAAGCAAATCGCAGCTGTTGAAATCATGGGTAAAATCAATGGCGCCGTAGGTAACTACAATGCCCACTTGTCTGCCTACCCAGAAGTTGACTGGCACGCGCTGTCACAACGTTTTGTGACCAGCCTTGGTTTGAACTGGAACCCATACACTACCCAAATTGAGCCACACGACTACATCGCTGAACTGTTTGATGCCGTAGCGCGTTTCAACACCATTTTGATCGACTTTGACCGTGACATCTGGGGTTATATCGCGCTGGGTCACTTCAAACAAAAAACCATTGCCGGCGAAATCGGTTCATCCACTATGCCGCACAAAGTTAACCCAATCGACTTCGAAAACTCCGAAGGTAACTTGGGTATCGCAAACGCACTGATGCAACATCTGGCCAGCAAACTGCCGGTATCTCGTTGGCAGCGCGATCTGACCGACTCAACCGTATTGCGTAACTTGGGCGTTGGTTTTGCGCACTCACTGATCGCTTATCAAGCGACATTGAAAGGCATCAGCAAGCTGGAAGTGAACGAACAGCACCTGCGTGATGAATTGGACCACAACTGGGAAGTATTGGCTGAGCCAGTGCAAACCGTTATGCGTCGTTATGGCATCGAAAAGCCATACGAAAAACTGAAAGAATTGACTCGCGGTAAGCGTATTGATGGCCAGCAACTCGCGGTATTTATCGACAATCTGGAACTGCCAGAAGCGGTAAAAGCCGAGCTGAAACAGCTGACACCAGCCACTTACATCGGCCGCGCAGAAGCCTTTGTTGACGACTTAAAATAAGCGTCACATTCTATAATGAGGCGGTCACTGTTGGTGGCCGCCTTTTTCATTGCAGGAACCGTTATGTATCAACTCAACATCGATATTCAGGATTTTCTGAGCAACATCTGGCAAAAAAAACCGATGGTGTTCCGTCAAGCCTTTAAAGACTTTGCCGACCCGATTGCGGCAGACGAACTCGCTGGGCTTGCTTGCGAAGAAGAAGTCTCTTCTCGTATCGTCGTGACCCAAAATGAAGGTAAAGATTGGCAAGTCATCAATGGTCCATTTGAAGACTACGACCAATACGGCGAAGAAAATTGGCAGCTACTGGTACAGGCGGTGAACCACTGGTATCCAGACAGCCAACCGTTAGTTGAAGCATTTAGATTTCTGTCTGACTGGCGCTTTGATGATCTGATGGTGTCATTTGCCACCCCAGGTGGTGGCGTTGGCCCGCACATCGACCAATACGATGTGTTTATCATTCAAGGTGAAGGTCGTCGTCGTTGGACAGTGGGTGATATTGGCCAATACGAGCAACGTAACGGTAACCTCACCTCACCGTTGATTGAGAACTTCGTGCCTATCATCGACGAGATTCTTGAGCCGGGCGATATGCTCTATATTCCACCGGGCTTTCCGCATCAAGGGTTCACGCTCAGCTTGGCATTGTCTTATTCCATCGGGTTTAGAGCACCAAGTCAGCAAGAGTTGTTAACGCAGTTGGCCGACTATCTGATTGATGAAAACTTGGGCCATAAGCGCTTCACCTCATCGGAAGACAGGGTTGGCGCGGGTGTTGTCAGCGCTAATCAGCAGCAAGAGATGATGGCGCTGCTCAAGCAACTCGCTGAAGAGCCACAACATTATCAAACCATGTTGGGTAAGTTGCTCAGTCAAAACCGCTTTGAATTAGATATTTGCGAAAGTGAGCCCGTCACCGCAGAAGAACTTGCTGAGGCGATTGAAGAAGGTGCAGTGCTGCGCCGTATCGGTGGTCTAAAAGTATTGCGCTTAGAAAATGATAACCAACATCGCCTGTTCATTAACGGTAATGTTTTTAACTATGACGCAGCAGATGACAACCATGCACAGCGATTGGCCGATGACACTGAACTCAGTGGCGACACGCTAACCGCAATGACGCAATCAAGCCTGCAACCTATGCTGCTTACCTTGCTTGAACAAGGGATGTTCTATCTGGCAGAAGCTGAGTAACACCGCACATAGCGCAGCTACAAAAAAACCGCTCAATGGAGCGGTTTTTCATTTAAACGCAACGTCTAATTACAGGTCGTCAGCGTTTTCAGCCAGGTATGAAGCTACGCCGTCTGGGCTACCTTGCATACCTTTATCACCTTTCTTCCAACCTGCTGGACAAACTTCGCCGTGCTCTTCGTGGAATTGCAGTGCGTCGATCATACGCAGCATTTCATCGATGTTACGACCCAATGGCAGATCGTTAACCACTTGATGACGTACTACGCCTTCTTTGTCGATCAGGAATGAACCACGGAACGCAACACCCGCTTCTGGATGTTCAACGTCGTAGGCTTTACAGATGTCGTGACGAGTATCAGCCACCAAAGTGTATTTCACTTGGCCAATACCACCCTTGTCGACTGGGGTGTTACGCCATGCGTTATGGGTAAACTGAGAGTCGATAGAAACACCGATAACTTCAACACCGCGCTTTGTGAATTCTTCTAAACGGTGATCAAAGGCGATCAGTTCAGAAGGACATACAAAGGTGAAGTCCAGTGGGTAGAAAAATACAACCGCTGGTTTACCTTTAATAGCGGTAGCCAGGTTAAAGCTGTCTACGATTTCGCCTGAACCCAGCACAGCTGCCGCTGTAAAATCGGGAGCCGGACGGCCTACTAATACGCCCATTTTCTTTCCTCCATCTATGGATTGAGCAGTGATAAAAAGATTCCGTTTTAACTACTCAAGCATTATAGGCTGTGCTTGCATAGAGACAACCTATTTTATGATCTACATCACTCTTTTAGCTGAATATTCAAACGATTGATTAATCACCAGCGTGCTAATAGAGCAATTGCAGCATCGTCACTCCCAACGCTTTTTTGCTACAGAATGTTAACTTAGTGCTAGACAGCGCTAGCCGGCTTGCAGACAATGTCGTTTCTTAAAAATAACGATAAAATTCAATATGAATGCAGTAGTCATTGCCGTGTGCCTTATGCTGGCGCTCAGTATCGCCCGTATTAACGTGGTTATTGCGCTGACCATCAGCGCTGTTGTTGCAGGTTTAGTCGGCGGCTTAGATATCGATCAAACCGTGGCCGCCTTTAACGATGGACTTGGTGGCGGTGCGCAAATTGCCTTGAGTTATGCGCTACTCGGTGCCTTTGCCGTGGCGCTATCTCATTCAGGGCTGACCAATGCCATCTCCTCGTCGGTACTTAAACTCCTCGGCAAAGAGCAACAGCAAAGCAACCTCAAGCTTGTTCGCTTTACCTTGGTGGCCGCGCTGGTAGCCATGTCGATGAGTTCACAAAATATCTTGCCGATCCACATCGCCTTTATTCCGATTTTAATCCCGCCGCTGCTGCAGCTAATGACGCGACTCAAAATGGATCGCCGTTTGGTTGCCTGTGCCCTAACCTTTGGTTTGGTCACCACCTACATGGTGTTACCGGTCGGCTTCGGTGGAATCTTCTTGAATGATATATTGCTGACGAATCTCAATAAAAATGGTTTGTCGATTAGCTCCGCCGATGTGCCAGGTGCCATGCTCATTCCTGCGGTGGGGATGATATTAGGTTTACTGATTGCGGTGTTTATTAGCTATCGTAAACCGCGGGAATATCGCGAACATACCGAGTTTTCGCCAACGGAAGTCAGTAAAGTCGGCAAAAAAGATATGCTGATCGCCATAGTGGCGATTGTGGCGACATTAGCAGTGCAGCTGCGCACAGATTCAATGATCTTTGGTGCGCTTATTGGCTTTATCATTTTTAGTTTTTCTGGGGCTCTGAAACAGGTCGATAAAGACGATGTGTTTACCCGTGGCACCAAAATGATGGCCAGTATCGGCTTTATTATGATTGCCGCCAGTGGCTTCGCGGCGGTAGTGAACGCCACAGGTGAAGTGGCCACGTTGGTCAATACGCTGGGCGATTTGATTGGTGACAACAAAGGCTTAGCGGCATTTTTAATGTTGTTAGTGGGCTTATTAATCACCATGGGAATTGGCTCATCCTTTTCCACTATACCAATTATTGCCACTATCTATGTGCCACTGGCACTGCATTTTGGCTTTTCGCCAATTGCCGTTGTGGCATTGGTGGGGACAGCAGCAGCGCTGGGCGATGCAGGTTCGCCAGCATCAGACTCCACCCTCGGCCCAACGGCAGGGTTGAATGCTGATGGTCAGCATGATCATATTCGTGACAGCGTGATCCCAACCTTTATTCACTACAACATTCCGTTGCTGATTTTCGGCTGGATTGCCGCCATGGTGTTGTAAACTCCGTTATTAGTTTATGCGGCTTGTTAAGCGTGCGAGTTCATTATGCCAGTCAGTGACCCTGACTGGCTTTTTCTTAGAGGCTTAGTTTTTTCATCTCGCGGCAGCGTGCTGATGAATCATATGTGCGCGGCAAAGCTCAACCTGTATCGCTTCGCCGCTTATCGCTGAACTGAATAGCCAAATCACAACAGAATGTTGCTAAAAAACGTGCAACATTGTCACTTTGTTATTGAGGCGCTACCCATGATGGCACCTACTGCCAAGGGAATCCGCACACTACACGCTGGTTAGTGCGCTATCTCTGTAACTGAACCGATTTTGCGCGGTTTCATGTCACCGAAAAATCACGCTATAGTTGAGCAATTTGCAGGGTTATCACTCCTTGACTACAGTTTAGAAATTCAGCCCCCACTAGCTTCACTTATGACTCCGTTGCTACGCACCTTTTATGCAGCTTCATTGTCAGTAATGACCTCTGTTTGTTTTGCCGATGACACAGAAAACGGCTTTGTTCCGTTTGCGGCGATCGTTATCGATAACTCGCAAGTCGTTAGCGGTGGGCTGGAACGCGGTTTTACATCACGCTTTTTGGTTGATGGCGGCTTTGAGTTCAATCACGGCCAACATTTTATTTTTGCCGATCTACAACTTCAGCGCGGTGATGATGGGTCGGCAATGACTGGCGATGCTCAAGCCTATTCCAATATTGATGAAGCCGATTTTACCAAGCTATATCAACTCAATTATTACGTCAGTTTTTCGCGGGGGTTCTTGCGCGTAGGTCGACATGATGCCAACGAAGAGTTTGCTAACACCCTTGCAAGTGACGGCTTTATTAATGCTTCAATGGGGTTTAGCCCAACCATTGCAGCCCTTCCCACCTACCCTTATCCAGCACTGACGCTGCATGGCGGCATTAACATTTCAGAACAATTTGAGTTGGTGGGTGGTGTGTATGCATCCGGCTCTTCCAGCCGATTTGACGAGCAGTTTTATATTGCAGAATTACGTACTGCAATCACATCAAGTTTACTGCTTAAAACCGGTGTCTGGTTGGACACGAATTCAGTGGTGGATGATACCGAACAGCGCGTTGCTAATAGCAGTCACGGTGTTTATAGCACACTCGATACCGACGTTGGCAAGCTGAGTTGGTTGGGAGGAACGCAAGCAGACCACTTCATTCAACTGGGGTACACCCACCACCACTACAGCGAGATTGATTTCCATGCAGGCATGGGAATTAGGCTGACCGAACTCTTCGGCAGAGAAGATCAAAATGCCGGAGTTGGCATTACGGCGGTGCGGATGCGGCAGCAAACTGGCGAGTTTATCGGATGGGAGTCCACACTGGAACTGTACTGGCAAGTGATGATCCATGATCAGGTTATGTTGCAGCCAGACGTACAATTTATTCAACACCCGTCAGGCGTAACCGATATTGATGATGCGTGGGTAATAACATTACGCATTGAAGTAAGTGCTTTTTAAGGAGTACAAACATGACGTTATCAAATAAAGCGTCGTTGGGTTTAGCGTTAATGGCAGTCACCATCATCTTGATCGCCGCCGTCGGCTATTATGGCATTAATCGTCTTAGCAATACGCTGGAGTATGTCGTCGGTCCAGCATGGAACTCGGCGGACGGCGCCATGGAAACCACCATTGAAATACAAAAGCAGGTTCTTCAGATAGAAAAGATGTTAGCAGGCAAGCCATTAGACAACGCATCACATCAAGAGAGCAAAAAAGCAGCCGCTGACGCGGTTGGCCGCCTTGAAAAAAGCGGTCTGGTGCCCTCCGATATAGTGGCAAAGTTAACCGAGGCACGCAGAGATTGGCATACGCACGAAAACCGTTTAATCACCCAATATCAGCAGTTTGCCAGCTCACGAAATGAATTTAGGAATGTGACCGCAAGTTTGGTGACGCTGCTTGAAGAGATTGAAGCGCAAGGCGATGCCGCCGTAGAAACGCTGGAAAAGAATCCGGATACCATGATCAGTTGGAACAGTGGTCTAAGCGCAAAATGGCAGGCTGCCGATGGCGGCATGGAAGCAACCATCGGATTATTACAGCAATTGTATCTGCTTGAGCGACTGCTCAGAGTAGAAGATCCCAGCACCGCGGAAGCGGAATTATCCCAAGCGGCTACCTTTATGGATGAGGCGATCGACGGGATGTTGCAGACAAATTCCTTTGCTATTCCATCGACTACAATCCCCGGCAAATCCCAAGCCGAAGCGCTCAATCAGCAAGTCAGTCATTTTAAACAACTATTGGCACAAGTCGTTGCAGAGTTTAAAACCTACATGCAATCCAATATTGAGTATCAAGCGTCAACCAATGCGCTGCTAACGCTGATGGAACACGTTGAAGGAACGGCTGATAGCAAGGTCGACGAGCAAGTTAAGCTGAGTGAAGGGACAATCAACTCGGTGTACAGCTTAATGACCGCCGTATTTATCGCAGGGCTCATTATGGCGGGCTTTCTTGCGCTCATGACCCGCAAAATGATTATGTCACCGTTAATTGCCATTACCGAGCGTATTCACAATATTGCTATGGGTGATGGTGATTTAACCAAACGTACAGGGCTTAATCGTGAAGATGAAATTGGAGATTTATCTCGCTATGTAGACCAATTTATTGAACGGCTACAAAGCATGATTTCAAAAATTAAGCATAACGGCTTGACCATTCGCGAGCTGGTAAGTCGCACCGGTAGCAGCGCTGACGTAATTAATGGCAGCTCAGAAAAAACCGCACATCAGGCGGATGAAGTCGCCGTTGCCAGCGAACAGATGTCCCAAGTTTCTAGCGAAATTGCCTCCAGTTGTGTGCGAGCAGCAGACAGTGCGGAGCAAGCCAGTCAACTGGCAAACATTGGCCAACAGCGTGTTGAGGATACCGTTAGCAGTATGCGGGCCATCACCGAGCGAGTCACGGCCAGTTCGGAGTCAATTGGCTCTTTAAAATCACAGGCTGGTAAAATTGGTGAAATTGTATCAGTGATTGCAGGCATCTCTGAGCAAACCAATTTGCTGGCATTAAACGCCGCGATTGAAGCCGCTAGAGCCGGAGATCAAGGCCGTGGATTTGCGGTAGTGGCCGATGAAGTCCGTACGTTGGCACAACGTACAGCAGAATCGACCAAAGAGATTACCGACGTGATTAGAGCGATCCAAGAACAGACCAATCAATGTTTTACCCTAATGGAAAGCTGTGTGGGTGAAGTTCAGGATGGGATGACCAAATCTGCAGACGCCGGCAAATCACTGGCAGAAATTCGGCATCAGATGGCGGAGTTATCAATGATGATCACTCAAATCTCAACCGCAACTGAACAGCAAACCGTGACGATTGCGGAAATATCATCCAAAGTGCAAACCATTGCGACACTGGCACAACAATCCAATATTGACGCGCGCCAAAGCAGAGATTTTGTACATAAGTTGAATGACAGCAGTGATGAACTGGACGGCGAACTGGCACAATTTACCGTTTAGCAGGAATGAAGCGGTTGGTTGTTAGGCGTGTTAAGCGGCATTGCGGCAGCATAGCACCCTTGCATATCGCTGCAAAATTCAACGCTTGTGTCTGTCACATAAGCGAGATCTCTCGTTTCAACAAACCGCATCGTCCGAACCGGTAGCTTTTGGATGCCAATAAAAATGCCAGTCAGTTAAGCTGACTGGCATAACGCTACTGCGGCACTTATTCGAATACGTTTGAAAATTTATTTGGTACCGAAAATCTTGTCACCAGCATCACCGAGGCCTGGCAGAATATAGCCGTGTTCATTCAAACAACGGTCTACTGAGGCACAGTACAGTTCAACATCAGGATGAGCGGCTTCTAACGCTTTAATCCCTTCTGGCGCAGCAACCAACACTAAGGCTTTGATATTGCAACAACCACGTTGCTTCAACAGGTCGATGGTCGCAATCATTGAACCACCGGTTGCCAGCATTGGATCAACCACCAATGCCAAACGCTCTTCCAATCCGCTGGCAAACTTTTCAAAGTAAGGCACCGGCTCAAGCGTTTCTTCATCACGATACATGCCAACAACAGAAATGCGAGCACTTGGAATATTTTCTAACACACCATCCATCATACCAAGGCCGGCACGTAGGATAGGAACGACGGTGACCTTCTTCCCTTTGATCTGCTCAACTTCCACAGGACCATTCCAACCTTCAATGGTCACTTTTTCTGTCATTAAATCCGCTGTTGCTTCGTAGGTTAAAAGACTGCCCACCTCAGAAGCCAGTTCACGAAAACGTTTGGTGCTGATATCGCCTTCACGCATCAAACCGATTTTGTGACGAACTAACGGGTGTTTAACCTCAACAACTTTCATGGTAACTCTCCTGAACTATCTCGCGGGTTTGGGCGTAAACGAACTCTAAAGCCCGCCTTCGACCAGCAAATTTGTGAAAGTTTAGTAGATTTGCCTTAACTGGAAAACATAAAGTTTCGTGTATGAGTCAATTCGTGAGCGCTATCCGGTTAGCGAAGCGCCACGTTTCGCTTTCGACCCCTAGCCCAAACTGATAGAATACGCCCGCATAATATTCATAACCCTGTACCCGAGAGGATCAAGTGAGTACTCCTACCCCACTGAGCTACAAAGATGCTGGTGTCGATATCGATGCGGGCAACGCCTTGGTTGACAACATTAAGTCTGTTGTTAAACGCACCCACCGTCCAGAAGTGATGGGCAATTTGGGTGGCTTCGGAGCCCTGTGTGCGCTGCCAACCAAATATAAGCAGCCTGTTCTGGTGTCTGGCACTGACGGTGTTGGTACTAAGCTGCGTTTAGCCATCGATTTCAAAAAGCATGACAGCGTAGGTGTAGACTTAGTTGCAATGTGTGTGAACGACTTGATTGTTCAAGGTGCTGAGCCGCTGTTTTTCCTCGACTATTACGCAACAGGCAAATTGGACGTTGAAGCAGCAACAGCGGTTGTGACGGGTATCGGTGAAGGCTGTTACCAATCAGGCTGTGCGCTGATCGGCGGTGAAACGGCTGAAATGCCAGGCATGTACGAAGGTGCCGATTATGACTTAGCCGGTTTCTGCGTTGGTGTAGTAGAAAAAGAAGCCATTATCGACGGTAGCAAAGTGGCTGCTGGCGACGCGCTGATTGCGCTGGCGTCTTCTGGTCCGCACTCAAACGGTTACTCACTGATCCGTAAAGTATTAGAAGTGAGCCAAGCTGACCCACAGCAAGATTTAGCAGGCAAGCCGCTGATTGAACATCTGCTGGAACCAACAAAAATCTACGTTAAATCTGTTTTGGATTTGATTGAGAAGCAAGAAGTACACGCGCTGGCACATATCACTGGCGGCGGCTTTTGGGAAAACATCCCACGCGTATTGCCTGACAATGCTAAAGCGGTCATCAAAGGTGACTCATGGCAGTGGCCTGTTGTATTTGACTGGTTGATGTCAGCCGGCAATATCGAAAAATATGAAATGTACCGTACCTTTAACTGTGGTGTAGGTATGGTGATTGCTCTGCCGGCTAATCAAGTTGATGCCGCTATTGCCCTGCTGAAGAGCCATGGCGAACACGCATGGCATATCGGTGAAATCGCTGCTCGCGCTGAAGGCGATAAAGCGGTGGAGATCATTTAATGCCGCAGTTGTGTCGCGTATTGGCGCTGATTTCCGGTAATGGCAGTAATTTACAAGCGATTATCGACCACAGTCAGCCTAAAGCGAATTATCAAGTCGTTGGCGTTATCTCTAATAAAGAGGACGCTTACGGCTTAACACGTGCAACAGATGCAGGTATTGCCACCCAATGTGTCAACAGTATTAGCGGCGAGACTCGCGAAGCCTATGACCAACGGTTGATCGCCGCGATAGACAGCTATCAGCCCGATCTCATTGTACTCGCAGGTTTCATGCGCATTCTCACCAACGAATTGGTTGAGAAGTACGCAGGCAAAATGCTGAACGTGCATCCCTCGTTGTTGCCGCGACACACAGGTTTGCATACACACCAAAAGGCAATTGACGCTGGTGACAGCGAACATGGTGCCAGTGTCCATTTTGTAATTCCTGAATTGGATGCTGGGCCGGTTGTGCTGCAAGCTAAAGTCCCCGTGTTTGAAGATGACTCTGCTGCACTGTTAGCCGCCCGTGTGCACGAGCAAGAACACGCAATCTACCCTTTGGTAGTCAAGTGGTTCGCGCTAGGACGTCTGGTTATGCGTCAACGCCAAGCATATCTTGATGGTGAGCTACTGCCAGCCTCAGGTTATGCTGCTGATTGATTTCAATGTGAAATTTTTATGAATAGGAGTCTTCGGACTCCTTTTTTATGCGTGCTTTCATAGTTTAAGAAAATTATCGCAATCACCATTGAAATTGTATGATAATTAGCTTTGAATAGTAGCAGTTATTTTGAAACGATGAGATGGGCATGAAAAATATTATCTGTGATATTGATGGCGTGCTAATGCACGACAACAAGTTAATTCCTGGCAGTGAGAAATTCATTGCTCGTGTACTTGATCAGGGAAACCCATTAGTGGTGTTAACCAATAACCCTGCTCAAACCGGTAAAGATCTGCAAAACCGCTTAGCCTCTGCTGGCTACCCAATGATCCCTGAAGAATGTTTTTATAGTTCAGCCATGGCGACCGCAGCATTTTTAAAGCAGCAAGCGGGCACAAATGGGGCAAAAGCCTATGTGATTGGCGAAGGCGCGCTCACCCATGAACTCTATAATGCAGGCTTCACCATTACCGATATCAACCCTGACTTTGTGATCGTTGGTGAAACTAAAACCTTCAACTGGGACATGATCCATAAAGCAGCCCGCTTTGTGGCCAACGGCGCCCGGTTTATTGGGACGAACCCAGACACTCACGGCCCTAACTACTCTCCTGGCTGTGGCGCACTTTGCGCACCGATTGAAGTGATTTCTGGTCGTAAGCCATTTTACGTGGGCAAGCCAAGCTCGCTGATCATACGTTCAGCCTTGAATCATATGGGCGCACATTCAGAAGATACCGTGATTATTGGCGACAACATGCGCACGGATATTCTGGCAGGTTTCCAATCTGGACTTGAAACCATTTTGGTACTGAGCGGTGTGACCAAACCTGAAGATATTGAACGTGAACCATTCCGACCGAACCATGTGTTTCGTTGTGCTGGCGAAATCGACATCGTCTAAGGTTTATGCAGGTTTTAGCAGCGCCCACGCCCAGCCGTGGGCGCTTCTTTTTTGGGCAAACAGACATAAAACGTAACATTCTAGTTACATCTGTGCGAAATTTTGCTGCTAACATGCCTCGCAACAAAAATGACAAAAAGCAGGACATGTTTATGCGCTTAATCGTGCCACTCTGCTCTGCAGCGCTGTTAATCGGCTGCACACAGCAAAGCCATGAGACTCAGTACCAGGCAAAGTTTGACGAACAACTGTTTCGTCAAGATTTTAAAACACTTGCATCCGATGAGTTTGAAGGGCGAGCCCCCACCACTCACGGCGAAAAGCTGACGATTGACTATCTGAGCAATGCATTTGCACAAATTGGCTTTGCTCCCGCCGCAAATGGAAGCTATCTGCAAAAAGTGCCCATGGTGAGCTTCACGCCCAGTGAAGATCAGCAGGTAACCCTTGCAGGTTTGCCACTGCAATATCGCAAAGATGTGGTGCTGACCAGTCGCCATGATGTCCCTGAAGTCGCCATTGAGAATGCACCACTTGTATTCGTAGGTTACGGCATTAATGCGCCAGAATACGATTGGAATGACTATCAAGGCCTTGATATGAAAGGCAAAATAGCGGTGATTTTGGTTAATGATCCAGGGTTTGCCGCACCAGACTCAGGCAAATTTGGTGGCAAGGCAATGACCTACTATGGTCGTTGGAGCTACAAATATGAAGAAGCCAGCCGTCAAGGAGCGCTGGGCGCCATTATCATTCACGATACCGCACCAGCATCTTATCCTTGGTCTGTGGTCGAAAACAGCTGG
The DNA here is from genome assembly GCF_017354945.1 of Shewanella avicenniae. Lineage (NCBI taxonomy): Bacteria > Pseudomonadati > Pseudomonadota > Gammaproteobacteria > Alteromonadales > Shewanellaceae > Shewanella > Shewanella avicenniae. Next base: position 2,375,694 of record NZ_CP071503.1, read on the forward strand.
ACAGGTCCGATGCAGGAGTTAGCTGATAATGGCGCCGACTATCGCATTGCAGTAGAAGGCTGGATGACCAAAGACGCTGCGGAACAGGTCTTTAAAGCCTCAGGTTTAGATCTGCAGGCAGCCAGTGAGCGCGCTGTACATGGGCCGATTCAACTACCGCTGGAACAAACCGCGGCAATCCACTTTAACAATCATGCTGAATATGCCGACAGCTATAACGTTGTCGCCACCCTCAAAGGGACCGATGCTGCTGCAGAGCAAATCCTGCTGACCAGCCATTGGGATCACATTGGTAAAGATGACAGCCTCGACGGCGACCAGATTTTTAACGGCGCAATGGACAACGCTGCCGGTGTTTCTGGCTTGCTGGCGTTGGCACGACAAATGGTCGCCGCCCAAAAAGCCGGCCAACCGCTGAAACGTTCCATCACTATCGTAGTCACCACCGGTGAGGAACAAGGCTTACTGGGTTCACGCTACTATGCTGCGCATCCACTGTATCCGCTGCAAGACACTGTTGCTGTGTTTAACATGGATACCACCAACGTTTTCGGCCGCACCAAAGACTATACCATCATAGGTAAAGGCCAATCGGAATTGGAATTGTACTTGGAAAAAGCCGCAGGTGAGATGCAGCGCACTGCGACTGCAGAAGCGCATCCCGAATCAGGGGGCTACTTCCGCTCAGATCACTTCAGCTTTGCAAAATACGGTGTGCCCGCAGTGTTTGCCGGTGGCGGAAGTGAGCCGGTTGATCAAGCCACCGCTGATTACCGAGAAAAAATGGAGCAACTCGGACAGGGTTGTTACCACAACACCTGTGACGAATACCATGAAGAATGGAATCTCGCTGGCACCTTTGAAGATCTCACCGTTTACTTCAACGCTATTCGTCAGTTAGGCAATAGCCAAGACCGCCCGGGCTATTACCCTGGCTCTGAGTTTTATCAACTTCGACCAGCAACCGGTATCAAACTCAAATAACCATCACGAGAAAGGGGCATAACGCCCCTTTTTGTTCGACCTTTGTCTATGATTTTGCCGAATTAATAATGAATGAAATTCAGTAAGTTACCCAATCTTTCGATCGTTCAATATTTCATCATTACTGTTTTCCTAAACAAAGAATGTTTTTTCTCGTAAAAAATCAGCAAACACAACAAACTTGCACTCATTTTTAATAATTCATCATTCATTAATGCCATTCTTTGAATTTGATCCACATAATTTGAAAAATTAATAAATTATTCATCAGTTTTCCGCTTGATTTTTACATTATTAATGGCAAAGTATCACTCAAGATATTTTTGTGAAGGCCCGGAGTTTTTATGTGTTCGATTTTTGCCATTCTTGATATTCAGTCTGATGCGGCTTCACTGCGCCAAGTTGCCCTAGAAATGTCCAAATTGTTGCGCCATCGTGGCCCAGATTGGTCAGGCATTTATGCATCCGACAAAGTTGTGATTGCCCATGAACGTTTAGCGATTGTCGATATTGAACATGGTGCCCAACCGCTGTTCAGCGAAGACGGCAGCATAGTGTTAGCGGTTAACGGCGAAATCTATAACCACAAAGAGCTTAAAGCCAAACTGGGTGACAAATACACCTACCAAACCAATTCTGACTGCGAAGTAATTCTGGCGTTATACCAAGAGTACGGCTGTGAGTTCCTCGACATGCTGAACGGTATTTTTGCCTTCGTACTTTACGATCAGAACACAGATACCTATTTGATTGGCCGTGACCACATCGGCATCATTCCGTTATACACAGGTCACGATGCAGCAGGTAACTTCTACATCGCTTCAGAAATGAAAGCGCTAGTGCCTGTGTGTAAAACCGTTGAAACCTTCAAACCAGGTCACTATTTAGTGAGCGGTGCTGAGTCACCGGTACAATATTACCAACGTGATTGGCGCGAATATGATGCGGTAAAAGATAACCCTGCAAGCATTGAAGAGCTGCGCGCTGCACTCGAAGCCGCCGTTAAACGTCAGCTGATGTCAGACGTGCCTTACGGTGTACTGCTTTCTGGTGGATTGGATTCTTCGGTAATTTCAGCTATTACCCAGACCTTTGCCAAACGCCGTATCGAAGACAACGACGAGTCAGATGCGTGGTGGCCACAACTGCACTCATTTGCAGTGGGTCTGAAAGGCGCACCGGATCTGATTGCCGCGAAGAAAGTGGCTGACGCCATTGGCACGATTCATCACGAAATTAACTTCACCTTTCAAGAAGGTTTGGATGCGATTAAAGATGTTATCTACCATCTGGAAACCTATGACGTCACCACCATTCGCGCAGCAACGCCAATGTACTTGATGGCCCGCAAGATTAAAGCAATGGGAATCAAGATGGTGCTGTCAGGTGAAGGTTCTGATGAACTGTTTGGTGGTTACCTCTACTTCCATAAAGCACCTAACGCACAAGCGTTCCATGAAGAGCTGATCCGTAAACTGGATAAACTGCATCTGTACGATTGTTTGCGTGCCAACAAGGCGATGGCCTCTTGGGGATTGGAAGCTCGGGTTCCTTTCCTTGATAAAGAGTTTATGGATGTGGCGATGCGTCTTAACCCAGAAGCAAAAATGTCGATCAATGGTCGTATTGAGAAACATATTCTGCGTCAGGCATTTGAACACATGCTGCCAGCAGAAGTGGCATGGCGCCAAAAAGAACAGTTCAGTGATGGTGTGGGTTACTCATGGATTGACGGCTTGAAAGCTCATGCCGCTGCTGTGATTGATGATAAAGAGTTGGCTAACGCCCACTTCCGTTTCCCATACAACACGCCAGATACTAAAGAAGCGTACTTCTATCGCACCTTCTTTGAAGAGCTGTTCCCACTGGAATCAGCCGCGCACACCGTGCCAGGGGGCAAGTCAGTTGCCTGCTCTACCCCTGAAGCCTTGGCATGGGATGCAAGCTTCCAAACCATGGCGGATCCATCAGGCCGTGCGGTGCGCTCAGTGCATGCTGATGCCTACAAAGATGCTTAATCCCGCGGTTTAAACACATAAAAGGCGCTGATTCAGCGCCTTTTGTTTTTGCTACAATGCTTATCCAGTTTCAGCAGCAGTGCTCACTAACGCTACTTAGTGTCATCAATAGCATCGCCGTTCTGCATCGTGAGCTGTTGCCGTTTTAGCAACTGGAACAATCGGCCAATCCCAATTAACGCACCGCCCAAGCCTAAGAAACTGACCACGCGCCATACGCCATCCAAATGACCGATATCGGATAAGAACACTTTAAGTGCGGCGCAACCTAATATGACCAATCCCAATTTCTGTAATACCGGCAATTGCTTGCGCACACCAGCGAAAATAAACCCGCAACCCGCGACAATAAATGTCACCGAATAGCTCAACCATTCCGCCATGGTGGTGCCAACAAACAGCGCCATTGAGCCGGGTTGCCAAAACTGCCTTAACGACAACAGCCACCACACGCTCAACAGTGCCCCAGCAATGGCATAGCCACTATGTTTAACCCGAGTCGCTGATATTGTCGGCAATTCGGGTAACCCATCAACATAGCTAATGCCAAATAGCAGTAGCGCCGGAAGCAACCAGCCCAAGGCCAGCGGGTTGAACAATGGCGTCAGTTCACCGCTAACTGTGTCATCCCACAGAGGCATAAATTGTAAATTGATCAACAGCGTGACCAATGCCACCACCAATAACAAGGCATAACGATAGTAGCGATAGAACCGTTGCAACCACTGATGCTGACAACGTTGCTGACGAATGCCATACACAGCGCAAAGCACGAGCGCCTCCATCAACCAAAAGCTACAGCTAATCAAATCTAACTGTTCAAACAGTGCGTAGCTGCCAGTGACGAGATAGTGACTTTCGACAAAGCAGAACAGTGCCACGAGGTGAATAAGGCCGCCCTCTAACCAATCAACAAACGCGAGTTTGGCGGCTGTGGCCAGCCTGTATGCTAAATACAGCAGCAACAGTACCGGCATAAAGTGCAGTAAGGTTAAGCTCCAGTCCGGCAAATCAGTGTTGTACCAGCTGCTCATAAAGGGTAAAACGCTGAGTCGTAAAATCACAATAGACACCAACACCTTAGCCACAATATCCGTCAACGCTGGCCATTGTTTTACCATCTGAACAACAACGATGAGTACCTGCACAGCTAACAAGCCACTCAACAAAGGCCCGTCAAACCACAGCACAAGATTTAACCAAACCAAGCCGTGAACAGCACCGACAAGCGCAAGCCGCATATCCGCCAACTTGTATGCCAACCATGCCAATACTGCGGCCACGGCAATACTGAGCAATGAGCTCAACCAAAATAATGATGGCCAATCTGCATCGCTATACAACATTAAACTGGCGATGAATACTTGTGGCCCGACAATAAACCAGTAGCGGTTCACCTGCTCTGCTCGCTGCCGATACGCCAGATAACCTTGTGCAGACAATGCCATCCACCAAACAGCCGCTAACACCACTAACCACTGAAAGCCGGAGCTGTTATCCAGCGTGAGTTGATACTGCGTCAGTACAAAGGTGACGCTTAGTACGGTGCTTAGTAATGGAATATGTCGCGCTGTTCTCACTGCGTTTAATAATGGCTGCCACAATAGACACGCCATGATCGCCAGCAACACCGTACGATGTTCCATACTGTAGAGATAGAATCTTAATTCGCTAGTTAGCAGCAACATCAGGCTCAATATCAGCGCCGGATAAAGACTGTGATAGCCGCGGCAAGCAATCCGCTCGGTTCTCAGCCCTGAAGAGCGAAGCGCAAACCATAACCGCCAGCCGCGTTCGGGCACAGTAATGAGTAGATAGGCCGTCAGCGGATAGAACAACGCCATCCACCAAAGCGGTTCTGGCATATCAAGGTTGATGAGCACCATCCACAACAGCTGCCCAACAATGATTCCCCATAGCAGCCAAGCCAGTTGGCGGCGTCGAATAACATATAATCCGACCGCTGAAATCGCGGAAATATATCCCGCCAATAGATAATAATTAGGGCTCGTTGAGCTGAGCCATAACGGCGCAATGTAACCGCCGATTAAACCGAGTACCGCCATCAAACTGCCATATCGCAGTGACGCCAACATTGAGCCGATGGATGTCAGCGCCATCAATAACATCGCTAACATCGGGCTTAACAAATGGTAACTGACGACTGCAAACACATAAGCGGCGTAGATGCCAGTCGTCCCTGCGGCCACAATCGCGGCAGGAATATAATCAGCCCCCAAGAGTCCGCTGAGCGCTGCGCCCGCACGAAATCTGCGATGTAGCCATTCACCGAACGCCACCGTAGCAACAGAGATCAGTAAGGCGACCACAATGCGAGTGGTCGGTGTTGTGTGGACATGGGTACTGATAAATTGCACCAAATACCCCATCCCAAACACCAATGCGAGGCCGCCACACCAGACCAACCAGTTGTCTTTAAAATGTGCCACTAGCTTGCGTTGCCATTCGGGAAATTCAGTATCAAGTTTTCGGTGATCAGTAACCTTGGTCGCAGATACTGCGGTAGGGTTTGCTGACCACGCCGCTGAATGATGGTTGACCGACACAGGCGTGGTCGGCGTTGACGCCAGTTGCGCATCGGCTTCAGTTGGCACTGGTGAAAGAGTATCTGATACTGGTGTAACAGTTGGAGATTGCGGCGGCGTAGAAGTTGGCGCACGGGCATCTTGCGCGCGATTTAATAGCTCTAGTTGCAAGCGCAGCTGTTTAAGATTGGCCGCCATGCTATTGACCCGTTTGGTCAAGCGCTGCACTTCAACAAACGCCAAAATGGCCAGCACTGCCAATAGCAGTACTAACAACACTAACAGAACTTCCATAGACATCCTTGTTGCTTTAGCAACCTGTGTATGGCGAGAGCATAGCACTGCCCTCAGCTGATGCAAAATCAGCCAGTTACTTTAGTTGGCGTACGTGGTGGGCGAGAATAGTTGAAGTGAATAACGGGCGCACATAACTGCACTGACGGTGTGATTCACCGCCAGCACAGCAAGATAATTAGGCAGCAAAGCGCTGTTGCAAATAGCGTTTAATCTCTTCAGATTCGTACATCCACTGTTCGCTACCGTCTGTGTCTACGATTTTTAAGCACGGCACTTTGACCTGACCACCTTTGGTTTCCAATTCCGTGCGCGCCGTTTCATCTCGCAATACGTTCGCCATGGTGATCGGCAATGCCAAACGGTGGATCTCCTTTTTCACCTTAATACAGAATGGACAAGTGCTGTATTGGTACAAGGTAAGTTGCCGGCACTGCTCATTCACTTGTGCTTGTGCATCGGCTTCACGCTGAATAGGTTTTGGCTTTGATAACGCCGCATAAATCAACATAAACGGCATTAAAATACGACGTAATAATTTGAAAAATAAACGAATAACTATGCGCATAGGATTCCTTTAACCGCCCAACACTACATTAGCAACAACAAATGTGCGCTAGTCTATCAGGCTAGAGAGGCTGTTAGCGAGCGCAATTTTTAGCTGCTTTATCGGCTGTTGTCGAGTTATCTTCGCTATCCCTTACGATTTTTATGGCTTAACTCAGCGATATCTAATTTATGGCTATATAGGTGTAATTGATAATCACTATTAATTCTTATTGAGATTTTTAAGCTGACTAAACTTTAGGAGTAGTGTTCGTTTCCACTAACGAGCGTTAATGCGAGGTCAGCTATGAGTAATCACATCATTGGATTGATATTACATCCGGGTAAAGAGTGGCAGCAGATTAACTCGGAACATGAAAGTGTGTCGCACCTGTATTACCACCATATTTTAGGCATGGCGGCAATTCCAGTCGTGGCATCGTTTATTGGTACAACGCAATTTGGCTGGAGCTTTGGGGGAGACGAGTCCTACAAAGTCTCGATTGAAAATGGCATTGCCTTAGGGTTGGCTTTTTATGCCCTGATGCTCGCCGCAGTATGGATTGTTGGCAGTTTGATCCACTGGCTTGCCCGAGAATATCCTGAACGGCCATCACGGGGGGAATGTGTAGTGTTTGCCGGATACACTGCAACGCCGATGTTTTTAGCCGGTGCGGTAGCCATCTACCCTGTATTTTGGGTGTGCTTACTAGCACTCAGTGCAGCCCTAGGTTACACCGCCTACCTCCTTTATAAAGGTACGCCGCGTTTCTTAGGTATCAGTCACGACAACGGGTTTATTATTTCGGGCATGACGCTCGGTTGGGGCATATTACTGTTAGAAGTGATGCTCACCGTCGTGGTGATGCTGTGGAGTATGAGCTCTGAGACCAGCATTATGTGGAGCGTGTTCAAATAGTTAATTTGACGAACGCCAGCCACGGATGGCCTATTCACCCTTTTTCCCCTTTAAGTTGCCTAGCCGCTACATCTCGAAATCAACAGCACTTCCCTGTGCCTATATAATGATTACAGTTCGATTGTCGCGATCACTGGGCGATGATCAGGACGATCAGCATCATCGTGACAGTATTCAGCTTCAGGGAACAAAATATCAGACGTTGCAGCCGCATATTTGCCATGGATAAACACGAAATCAAGAATGCTATTGTACTGCGCGTCGCAATTAGACTTGATCAGTGTTTTGGGTTTTACCCAGTACCACTCACCGCTGTCCATCAATAGCTCAAACGCTTTATTCCCTTTCGCAGTGGGTAAATCATAATCATAGTTATAATCGCCCAGCGCGATAACTGTGGCGCTTTGTTGTTTTGCCCAATCAACCAACATGCGCGTTTGCTGTTGACGCTGTTCCGCTTTACCGCGCATCAAGTGATTGCCCATCACAATCACCTTCTTGCCCGTTGTGTTATCTTTCAATGTGACAATCAATGCTGGTCGTTCGAATTTGTTTACGCCAAACACTAACTCATGAGAGTCCAGCAGACTAAACCGCTTAGGGTTGAAAAAGATACCAAGCGCATCCGTCGTTTCGACCGCATTGGCGGAGGTCACCACTTGATAACCGCCCATGGTGTTTGCCAATGGCTTCGCCCACGAGATCGTCAGTTCGCTCAACATATAGACATCTGCGTTTGGTGCTTGCTGAATATAGCTGGCAACCGTTGGCTCGGTGGCATCTGGCTTGTAACCGCCTTCAACGTTATAGCCCATTACCGTAATGGGGGCGGCAAACGCAGGCGCTACAACCGCAGCTGCCGACAATGCGGCAATGGCCAACAGACGTGAAAGATATTGTGGGATCATGAAAAATATCCAAAAAAAAGAAGACGCGACATCTTACCGAAAATAAGCGTCAACTGTTACTCCAACAAGCTGATTGCCCGCGCTGGAAGCAAAAATTTGTTCAACAAATTGTGTCCAAATTTGGCGTGCCATGTTACATCGCAACAGCAGCCAACCTCAGTACCCTTGCCGACTATGGCTAATAGCGGCGTTTCAATCGAAGCGCTACATTGACTAAGGCGATCAATACTGGCACTTCAACCAATGGGCCAATTACCCCTGCAAAAGCTTGAGGAGAACTCAAACCAAATACCGCCACCGCCACGGCAATCGCCAACTCAAAGTTGTTACCTGTGGCAGTAAAGGCAATCGAGGCGTTTTTGTCGTAGGCAATTCCCAGTCGTTTACCGATAAAGAAACTGGCGAAAAACATCAGTAGAAAATAGATCACTAGCGGAATCGCAACGCGCAATACGTCAAATGGCAAATCCACAATCATCTCGCCCTTTAAACTGAACATCAGCACAATGGTGGCTAACAAGGCAATCAGCGTAATCGGCGAAATACGCGGTAAGTACACCTCGTTATACCATTGCTCGCCTTTGCTGCGGATGAGCACAATGCGACCTAAAAAGCCTGCGACGAACGGCACGCCAAGATAGAGTGCGACCGTTTTAGCGATCTCGGCCATGGTGATGTCAACCGCAACGCCTTCGAGGCCAAAATACGGCGGTAACACTGTAATAAACAACCACGCCAGCACGCTGTAGGTAAGAATTTGGAACAAGCTATTGAGCGCCACCAACATGGCGCCATACTCTTTATTACCAGCGCCGATGTCATTCCACACCAACACCATGGCGATACAGCGCGCTAAACCAATCAGAATCACCCCTACCATATAGCCAGGCGAGTCATGCAAAAAAATCAGCGCTAAGCTGAACATCAATAGCGGCCCAACCAGCCAGTTCATCAGCAATGACAACGCAATAGCCTTTCCATCGCGACTCGCCTCACCCAGCAACTGATAATTCACCTTGGCCAGCGGTGGATACATCATCAAAATCAACCCGATGGCTAACGGCACATTGGTGGTGCCCACTGACAAGCTATCGGTCCATGCCGCCACTTGCGGGAACAACACGCCAATTGCCACCCCCAGTGCCATCGCCAGAAAAATCCACAGCGTTAAATAACGATCGATAAAACGCATTTTCTGTATGGCGGGTGTATCCACGCCCAAATCACCTTGACTCATTCAAACCTCAAATCGCTGGCGTGATTACGGAGTCACTCGACGACTGCATCAAGTGACTTCAACAGCCAATATATGGAAATACGTATATGATACGCCGAATCCGCCAAATTGCATTTTACAACATTCCAAAACCTAAGTTTTCTCATATAAGAACGCTTAACCACTTGTAATTGTTTGCCTTTAGGTAGTTTTACCTAGGTGCATTTTGACGGTTTTCACACTTCTTTATCTTCAGCGAAATTTAACGAGACAGAGTTCTATTACGCTCATATAATGCGCCGCCCAACCAATTTATGTAAGAAAATCAGCATATTGATTTTCTTTTTCCATTTGCCGTTTCAACAGGCCATTGCCGTTGTTTGCCAGGAGCGACAAAATGCAGCACGTCGAACTTAAACGTACCCTTATCATCTCTATCGCGTTACTCGTTGCGTTATCGGTGACAATCTCAAGTTACATCCTTTATTTACAAGAAAAAGAAGCACTTACTCAATCAATTTCGACCCAGAGTAACCTCTATGTCGAAGGCCAAGGTGAGCAGATTGAATCGCTCATCAATGAAAAACTGCGCGGAATTGGCAATCTCGCCAATCTGCTCAACCAACAAAAACTGGAAACCACGCCAGCCAATTTAATCCTGCTAACACAGCAGATTGCCAGCGCGCTTAATACGCCTTCCGCAATGTTGGCACTTGATAATGGTGACGGTTATTGGAACCAAGAAGATGCGCAATTTCCTAACCATAAATATCAAGGCGATATTAGCCAACGCCCGTGGTTTATTCAGGCAAAACAGGCCTCAGGCGCACTGATCACCGACCCATACAAAGGCACTGACGGCCAGATTTGGGTAACGTTCGCAAGCAAATTTAACGGTGGGGTGGTGTCTGCGGATATGACCTTGGGTTTCCTCAGTAAAATGATCAACACTGAAAAGCTGTCCCCTACCGCGATAGCAATGATTTTTGACGACCAATTCAATGTGGTCGCCTCATCCTCAAAAGTCGTAAAACCCGGCAGTAATCTGAAAAGCTTTAATTGGCTAGCTTCAGCACTGCACAATATCGGCACCACAGAAAATACTCTGTCGTATTACACCTTGGATAATGACAATAAGTTATTGTTTTCTCATCGAATGCAGATTGGCAGCAACACCGTCTATTACGCCGTCGGCTTGCGGCAAGATGAGGCCTTTGCTTCGTTGGAACAATCACGCAATATCGCTTTAGCCATCGTAATTATCGCTTCGATCGTGAGCATGTTAGTGGCGATCACCTTAATCCAATATCTGTATCGCCCGATTGTATTGCTGCGTAGTACGATTGAAGGCTTAGCAAGCGGTAACGGCGATTTAACCCAACGCTTAGCGGTAAATACCCAAGACGATATTGGTAGAATTTCGGGGGGCGTCAACGCCTTCATGGCCTCGCTGCAAAAAATGATGTTAGAGGTGAAAGGCGCAACCGAAGAACTCACCAGCAATGCCTTCAACCTCAAGCAGCAGAGCTATCAAAACCGCACCATTTTGCAAAATCACGTCAAAGAGACTGAGCAGATCGCCACGGCGATTGAAGAGATGGATGCCACCGCAAACGCGATGGCAAAAGATGCAGCCAATACCGCGAGCCTGACCGAACGTGCCAACGAAGTCAGTAATGAATCACGCGCGGTGGTATCACGCGCAGAAACCTCGATCAACGCCTTAGTGCATGATGTTGCCATCGCAGCAACCGACGTGCAGCAGATGAATCAACAGGCGCAAAGTATTAGCCAAGTTCTGTCAATGATTGAAGCGATTGCTGAGCAAACCAATCTGTTAGCACTCAACGCCGCAATTGAAGCCGCGCGTGCTGGTGAACATGGTCGAGGCTTTGCGGTGGTTGCCGATGAAGTGCGTGCTCTTGCCAGCCGCACCAAAGAGAGCACCCAAGAGATTGAAGCGGCGATCAAGCAATTAACCATTGGTTGCAACAAAGTTGTGCAATCGATGACTGATACCAAAGAGCGCTGTGAAACTACCGCCACCCAATCTGCAGAAGTGTCTGAGAGTCTCGACAAGTTGATTAACTTTGTAAATGAGATCAACCAATTAAGCGAGCAGATTGCAACTGCGGCAGAAGAGCAGAGCTGTGTTACCAAAGAAGTTAGCGCCAACATGACCGCAATCAGCGATATCGTCAGCAAGTTAGATGACAGCGGCGCAAAAGTACTCAATGACACCGAAAGCTTAGAAAACATTAACCACAAACTGAGTCAGATTGTCGGTCAATTTAAGCTGTAATCCAGTCTGAACTGTTCGCGTTTTCTGCCTAAACAGTGCGTGTTCATGACGTCGAAATGCTCGGCTAAGGCAACACGCACTGCTTATTCCCCCCCATCATTATCAACACTATGTTGCTAGTATTTCTATTTGTGGCCTGTTAATCATATTCCATGAAAAGAGTAAGCTGGATGCTATTACAGCATCTGAAGGAACGAGCATGAACAAGCAGGTCGTAGTATTACTGCATGGCGTTGGCAGTAATGGCGCTAATATGGCATCGCTGGCACAACAGTGGCAGACCAAATTTCCCGATGTTATCTGGCTTTCGCCTAACGCACCGTTCGCCTCAGATATGGGCAACGGTTATCAATGGTTCAGTCTAAAAGGGGTTACCGATGCCAACCGCCCAGAGCGAATTCAAGCGGCACGCGCGGCACTAGATAGCTTGTTGGCGCAACTGTTCCACGCTCATGATATTGATCCAAACCGCGACAACGTAATATTCGTGGGCTTCTCGCAAGGCTCAATGATGTCGCTCGATATGTTGGTGAGCGCCAGAATGAAGCTCGCGGGTGTGATTGCCTTTTCTGGCCGATTGGCATCACCGCAACCCTATCAATTTACCCAAAATGTGCCGGTATTACTGGTCCATGGCTTAAGTGATCCGGCCATCCATTACAGTGAATCAGAAAAATCAGCCAGTGCACTCAGTGCGTTAGGACACTCGGTACAAACGCAATTTGAAGCTGGTCTCAATCACGCTATTTCAGCACAAGGCGCGGCAGCAGCTGCCGAATTCATCAAAGCGCAGCTGAGCTGATAAGGGTTACTGGCCAACACTGGCACTAACTAATTAGATGACGATTGCAAAAAAGCCCAATTGCACGCGAGAGTGCCATGGGGCTTTTTATGCTTGGTGAGCAACAATCTTTGATAAGCCTGCTATGGCACAGGCTATTTTAGTGCCGCTGCGACTTGCGCTTTGAAAGCCGCTAAGCGCTCAGCATCAACGTCCATCGAGTCAAACAAGACTAACGGCTCAGCGTATTTCATGCCCACATAAAGCGCGTTGGCCTTCATTGGCGTCATCACTTCCGCCATGGTGCTTTGTATCAAGCCCTCCGCCGAGTACATATGTTGATTGGCACCAGCGCTGGTCATCGCCAACAGAGTTTTGCCTTTTAATGCATCGCCACCGGGGCCAAACGCCCAGCCATAACTCCATACTGCGTTAAAGTAGGCTTTGAGCATCGGGGTGATATTGAACCAATGAGTAGGATACAGGTACACCACGCGTTGCTTATCAGCATAGGCTTGTTGCTCTGCAGCCACATCAATGGCGTTGATATCGGTGCCATACAAAGTTTCAAGATTGCGCACTTCAACATTTTCGAGCGTTGCCAAATACTGCGCGACTGCTTTGATGACCTTCGATTGTTCTGGGTATGGATGAGATACCACCACTAATGTGTTCATTTTCTACCTCTTAATTCTGATAAATATTTAATCAATTCAATGCGCTATGCTGCGCGAGATGATGCTGCCGCCGAGGGTTGTTCTAGCGGCAGGCGTAGCAATGAGCCAAGTGTCAGTACTATAGTCAGCAGCATGATCAGCGCGGTGAGCCACATATTGGCGCTGATGCCGAATAAATCGATAGCGCCGCCGCTTAGTGAGGCGCCAATAATGGCTGCAATTTGCAGTGCCGCTGAATACAGTCCACCCGCACTGTCTGCTGCATCTGGCAAGGCGCGGGTGATCCAGGTCGACCAAATGATTGGCAGCACAGCACCAAAGAAGCCCCACGCGGCAATCAGTACGAACGCTAATAGATGCAGCTTAGGCCCCATCAACATGGCCAAAGCAACAATTACCATCGCGAGCGGCATACCAAGCAAAATCTGCTTTAAAAAACGTTGAACCAGCACACCGGCAAAGGTCACGCCCATAAAACTGGCAACACCGAAACACACCCACGACAAGGAGATCTGCTCGATATTAAAGCTCAGGTACTGCTCCATATAGGGACGCATGTAGATATACAGCATTTGGTTGCCGGTAAAACTCAACAGCATGGCGAAAAACGCAATCGCAACCCCATGACGTTTCAGAAGTTTGAGCATTCCGCCGCTATGTTTCTGCTCGTTGGAGTGAACACTCGGGACGGCAAACCACTGCAGCAGCAACACCAATAACGACATCAGCGCAACCGCGACAAACACCGCACGCCAACCGTAAATATCACCTAAGTAACTCCCCAACGGTGCTGCAACAACCAAAGCTAACGACACCCCAGAGAAAATAATCGAGAACGCCGAGGCGACCTTCTCTGCTGGCACAAGTTGCATGGTAAGCGGTGTCAAAATTGCCCAAAAGCCACCAATCGCCACTCCAAGCAGCACCCTCGCACTTAGCAGCAACCAGATATTGCTGGCAACTGAGGTGAGTATTGATGACACCACTAACAGGGAAGTAAATGACAAAATAAGATGGCGCCGGTCTTGCGACTTAAACAATGACGGCAATATTAAGCCACTGAGCATCGCCAAGGTTGCGGTGGTGGAGATCATCTGCCCTGCCATACCGGTAGAAATAGCTAACTCTTGCGCCATATCGGTCAATAAACTCACCGGCAACAACTCAGCGGAGATCAGCGCTGCGACACCTAGCATCAGTGAAATAATGGCAGTCCAGGTTGCACGCGTGCTGCGCGTTTGGGGCTGCTGTGCAGAATGAATGGAATCATGCATAAACTTATTACTACTCCGTTTATTTTGATTCGCGACGAAGGAAGGAATAACACTGGCCGCAAATTTAATTGTTGAATAGTGTAACCTTGTTCACAAAATTGCCTTTGCCTAAGCCTCCGGCTTATTTGCCTAATTTTACAATTTCCCAGTTCAGGTTCTGATGAGTCAACGAGCTAAAGCGAATTCTCTATGCGGCGTTATGCTGCAATACTTCGCAGGACTTCAAAGGATATGGCAGGATTTAGCGATCCTGAGAGTTTAGCTGTGCGTGTTATCAGACAATTGAGCAGCAATTCGGATTGCCCAATTTCTCAAATGAGTTGACCAATAGATGAGGCTAACACTCGCAGTTTTCACCGCGGTAAAAATCTAAAATCTTAGGATTGGCTACAAAAATGAATGAAAAAGAGCTGCCCACATGACAGCTCAGGATTCAAGCAACTGTAAGACGCGATTTAGTCTGCGCTTTACAGGTATTTCACCCACGCAAGTTGGCTGCGGCGCTTAAAGGCTGCGAAGCTTTTGGTGGGCCAATACAACAGCACGATCAACCCCAGCGTAATTAGCCAAATCTGACGGACATCATCAACACCAAACAGTGCGCCGTGGTTTGTTCCCCAGATCATGAGCGCGATTTGATACAAGGCCAGCAATAGATAAAGATGCAGCAGATAAAAGAACATTGGCGCGCCACCAAAATGTGCCAATACCGCCCCTGCCCGTTGTGCCCACGGCTGACGTAAACGCTCCATTGCCCATAAGCCAATAAACATCAGTCCCAAGGTAAACAGTAAAAACGCCAATGATGGTGGGTACTTAGTCAAATTGAGCAGCGACATCAGGCTAATTAAACTGTTATCGCCCACTGACCACGGCAAGGTCTCACCATAAACATTGCCGCCTCTGAGTAACGCAAACAGTGCTAAACAGCCTGTGGCGAGCCCGACGAGCCAGCGCTGTCGTAACTTAGCCGCCGTCAATTTGTGATACAGCGGCCCCGCCAAATAGCCAAACACAATCACCCCAATCCAAGGAAGCAGTGGATAACTCACTTTGACATTGATGACACTGTCGCTGATCAGGTAGCCACGGTCGTGCAGTATGGTCCAAAGGCTGTAGCCCCACTCATCGACATTGAAATGGATGGGGGTTAACGTGTTATGGCCAAACACCAGCAAACTCGCCAGCACCAGCAGCATCCAACGTGGTAGCTGATGTAATGCCGCCAAGGCCAGCATGCTAAGGCCAATCGCCCACATCACTTGCAGATAAATGGTTGCGAAGCTGCCCATCCAACTAAAGGTGATCAAACTGACTTCCAACCCGATTAAAAACAGCCCGCGTTTTGCTAAAAAACCTGTTAATGGGCGGTTTCCAGTTGAACCACTGTGCTGATATAACCACGCGGATAACCCAGTCAAAAACACAAAGGTCGGTGCGCACAGATGCGCCGCCAAGCGGCTGAAATACAACGCTGGCGGCGTTGCATTGATGTCCATCGGGTCACTCACCTGCAGATGCAGGAAAAAACGCTCGCGCACGTGATCGAGCAGCATGATCAACATCACCAAGCCGCGCATAATGTCGATGCTGTTAATCCGCTGATGAATAACCGCTTGATTGGTATTAGAAACCATAACTTACACTCAGTTTAAAATTGCGGGGCGCGCCCGGGTATGCCCATAACGCGTTGTAGCTGCTGTCGATATAGGTTTTGTCGAACAAATTGTTGGCATTCAACGCCAACGTTAGTTGCTCGTTGAGTTGCCAGCGCAGGAACGCGCCGTACACTTGATATGCCGGTAAACGGAAGCTCAAATCGGCCGCATCTCCTAACCTATCGTCAACCAAGCGATAGCTAAAGCCAGCCCGAAGATAGATGTCATCGAGATAAAAATCACGACTCAACAACAGCGCCAAGGTGTGACGGGGCACGTTAACTAACGGGCTACCTTTCGGGATCGGAACACCCCAATCGGCGTTCACGCTGTCGCTATCGGTTTCGGTATTTAGCAAACTGTAAGACAACTGCAGATCGAACCAAGGCGCTTGGTAGCTGGCGTCTAACTCTAGTCCACGGCTGCGGGCACTGCCCAATGGCGCTGAAAAGCCAACGTTGACCGGATCTGACACCAAAATATTGCTCTTATGTGCATCAAACAACGCCAAGGTAGCTTGTAATGAGTCGGTCTGCCATTTGGCCCCCACCTCAAATGAGCGACTTTCTTCTGAACCAAACGGCTGCCCTTGAGCGTCAGTGCCACTCAGCGGCAAAAAGCCTTCCGAATAACTGCCGTAAAAACTTAACTCATCATCCAACTGATAGACCAAGCCTAAGCGCGGGCTAAGGCGCTTATCGTGACGGGTTGAATCTGATTGGCTAGCAATCTCAAAGATCTCTTGATTGGTCACATCAAAGCGCAACCCTAACAACGCCTGCCAGTGTTCGCTGATATCGATTTGATCTTGCAAATAAACGCCCACTGCGCGTTGATGCTCGCGGTTGTCATACAGCAGGCTCACATCAGGTAACGCTTGGCTGCCGTAATCAGGCGCGAATATGTCGATGTCATAACTACCCTTGCCACCGCGATAACGGTACAGCCCAGTTTGTAGTTCATAACGATAACCATCAGCGCCCAACAGCAAATGATGGGTTAAGCCGCTAGTCTCAAGTTGGCCGTTAAGCTCGACACGCACGGAGCTATCTTCCGAAGCATAGTCACGATAACGGCGCTGACGCGTCAGCGTATGACCGTCATCATAGAGTGACTGTCGCGATGCCGATAATTCGGTATCGGATGAGTAACCGCGCAGGGTTGAGTGACGATGATTAAAGCCGCCCGTCAGTTGCCAATCATCATTGATAAAATGCTCAAAGGTAATCTGATGACCGGCGGCATAAATATCCGTGGCGCCATCACCGGGCTCACCTAAATAGCGCGAGCTAGGCACAGTATTCAGATCATCATTCAGCACCACAATGCCGCGATCAAACAACTGCTGCCGTTTAATCCATTCAAATTCATACAGCAGCGAGGTGTCGTCAGTCAGTTGCCAGCGCAATGATGGCGTCACGGTGACTGAACGTTTACCGACAAAATCTCGATAGCTATCACTGTCACTAAAGCTGCCGATAAATCGCGCCGCGATATCGTCGGTAATGCCGCCCGTGATGTCCCCTTCTAACCTTTGCAGAGCGAAACTGCCCCACTCGGTTTTCAAGTAGCCTTGGGTCAGGTTTTGTGGCTTTTTAGTAATGATATTGACCGCACCGCCAGGCTCTGAACGGCCATAAAGTGCGGAGCCGGGGCCTTTTAGCACTTCAATGTAATCAATTGAGGCTGGATCGCGTGGACCACTATAGCCACGCCCGCCACTAAAACCATTGATTAAGTAACCCGCAGGCATGTTCTCGTTGCCGGGAAAGCCCCTTAACGAAAAGCTATCCCACATGCCGCCACTGTTATTTTGTCGTGCAGCTGAGGCACTAAAATCCATTGCATCCTGCAACGAGCCAGCGCCAATATCCTGCAACAGTTGATGATCTAACGTGGTGATCGCTTGTGGTAAGGCCGATGCAGGCACGTCGCCGCGATAAGCCTGACGATACTGAATGGTGATCCGCTCAACTTCGTCATGACTCCTAGTGACGGGAGTTGGCGTAGTGGCCGTATTGACTGATGTTGGGTTGGCGTGAACCGCACTGGCAGTGAATTGCGCGCAGCCAAGTAGCAGCGCGGTTGAAAAATAACCGTACTTCATCGAAACTTTTCCTAATGATAAGCCAATAATAAAAAATTATTTAAAACAGAGGATTATCAAGAGGCTGGTGGAGCACGAGCTTGCTGTTGACGCTGCACAACCACCCAAGGTGCCAGCAGCAATTCGATGGAAAGGGTTATAACACGCTGCGCCACAAAGTGCAGGGTTATCGCAGCAGTTGGCGCCGCGCCGCTGAGATGACCAGCATGACAAAGTAAACAGCTGCCATGGTGGTGGCTAACGATTCCCTCTTCTATGGAATGGGCAGCAACAGCCGTCTGGAATAGGGTCAGCCACAGGCCTAGCACTATCCAGAGCCAACGATGGCGACTGTTTGTTAAATGCTGCATAGCGAGAATCAAATCATTAGTTCAATAACGCCATGCACCCTACTTTGCTAACCCGCATTAGTCCAGTGAAAGTTAAATGAAAACCGTTCGTAATTAAGGTTTGGCAATTATTTGCTAAATTTTTATCCATCTTTAGCTTGAAATGGGCCAATCCTGCCCCACGTTAATCTGTAGGCAAGCAAGTTTGCCTGATGTTGAATGAAGTATGGATAACGACATTTGAGGAGGTCATTATGAAATTACGTCCTTGGAATCCTGCCGATGAATTCGACAGCCTTTTCAACCGCTTTGGTTCATTGATGGATTGGTCTAGCCCAATCTTTTCTGGGCAACGGAGTTGGTTACCAGCAACGGATATCAGTGAAGACAAAGACAATTATCTGCTAAAGGTCGAATTGCCTGAGATCAGTAAAGACGATATTACTCTGAATGTAGATAATGGTTATCTGGTGCTGACCGGTGAACGTAAACACGAACATACCGATGACAAACAGCATCTGTCTGAACGGTTTTACGGTACCTTTGTACGCCGTTTTGCATTGCCAGATAATGTAAAAGAAGACGCCATTGACGCCAAATTTGACAACGGCATGCTGTATTTGAGGCTGCCGAAAACTGCAGCGATTAAAGACAACCGCCAAAAAATAGAAATTCATTAATGCGGTCAGTCACCGAGTTCCAACCATTACGCCACCTGGAAACAGGTGGCTTTTTTTATCGCTAGAATACAAATTGATTATCAATAACTTGCAGCAGAAATTTAACAAGCTAACAACCTAACTGAATGTTTGCGGAAATTTTAAAAAGTTATTTCGATCACATCTTTTCTAAACGCCAAAATATGATAGATTTCTCTGCATATTTCGCGGCTGCCTTGTCTCACCTTGAGCATTGATAGTCAGCAACCAGTCGCTAATTGCTGTCCATGACCACGTTTGAGCTGAGTGTAATGACTACACTGTAGCTGTACACCTCAAACCCAAATTTCAGAGCACACCTATGCCAATACATATATTGAAGTCTCACAGTGAAATGACTGTTACACCTCAATCAGTTTTAAGAATGTCACTGATAACCTTAGCCACTGCGGGCATGTTATTGGCGAGCCAAATCGCGCAGGCGGCGGGAATTCAAGTTGCGCCACCAGAAGGTGAAAAGTTTAGCTACGCTTGGCTTAAAGGTTTTGCCAGCAACATGGCGCAAACACCCTATCAAGATCATAAAGGTGAACTGCCAGACAGCTTAAAAAATCTCGATTGGGATGAGTATCAACAGATCCACTTTCGCAAAGATAAAGCGCTATGGAAGGATGAAGATGGTGATTTTCGTGCAGAGCTGTTTCATTTAGGTCTGTATTTTGACACGCCAATCCAAATGTATGAGTTACATGATGGCGAAGTAACACCGATCAACTACAACCCGAAAATGTTTGATTACGGTAAATCGAAGTTAAAAAACAAAAAATTACCGCAAGATCTTGGCTTTGCCGGTTTTAGAATGCAGTTCCATACCGATTGGGAACGCGACGTGATTGCGTTCCTTGGCGCCAGCTATTTCCGCGCGGTTGGTAAAGAGATGCAATATGGGCTTTCTGCGCGTGGTCTGGCGATCGATACCGCAATGCCAAAACCAGAAGAGTTTCCTGTGTTTACCGATTTCTGGATGGAAGCCCCGAAAAAAGGTGCCAATACCACCACCATTTATGCCTTGATGGATTCGCCAAGTGTGACCGGAGCCTACCGCTTTGATATCACTCCGGGTGAACGTTTAAAAATGCATGTTGATGCAGCCATCTACCCTCGTCAAAAAATCGAGCGTTTGGGTGTCGCACCACTGACCAGTATGTACATGGTCGGTGAAAACGATCGCCGTACCAGCTACGACTGGCGATCAGAAATCCATGATTCTGATGGTTTAGCCATGCACACTGGCAACGGTGAGTGGATTTGGCGTCCGCTGGGTAACCCAGAAAACTTACGTTTTAACGCTTACAGCGACGAAAATCCGCAAGGTTTCGGTTTGATGCAGCGTGATCGTAACTTTGACCACTACCAAGACGACGGCGTGTTCTATGAAAAACGTCCGCATCTGTGGATTGAACCAACTAGCAATTGGGGTAAAGGTTCTGTGCAATTGGTGGAGATCCCAACCCTTGATGAAACCTTCGACAACATTGTTGCATTCTGGAACCCTGCACAAGCGATAGAACCAGGCCAAGAGCTGCTGTTTAGTTACAACATGTATTGGGGCGGCACAGTACCATTCGACAGCGAACGCGCTGAAGTGGTAAACACCTTCACCGGCTTGGGTGGCGTGATTGGTAAAAAACGCCCTTACTATAGCAAACGCTTTGTGGTCGATTTTAAAGGTGGCTTATTAGACAGTTTGGGCAAAGATGTGGAAGTAAAACCGGTGATTACCACTTCGGCAGGACGTGTAGAAATTACCTCTGCACGACCACTGGCGTCAATTAACGGTTATCGCGCTATGTTTGACTTGGTACCGGCTGACGACAGCTCAACCGATCCAATCAACCTGCGCCTGTACCTTGAAGCCAACGGTCAGCCATTGACTGAAACATGGATCTACCAATGGAATCCGCCAAAAGCGGAAGACCGCGAACTGCATAATGCTGGCCATCTAAAGTAAGCTAATAACCAATACGATAACGCCGCTAATGTTAGCGGCGTTATTATTTTTGAGCTGGTATAGCTAGTACTTTGGCAATCTCAGCTCATCCCCAACGCAACATCGCCATGGGCGCTTTTCTTTCCCCTTTGCGCAATCAGCAATCAGCAATCAGCAATCAGCAATCCATTGTGAATTTCTCACATATCATTCACCTTGCGGCAACATATGATTTTCATTTAATCACTTTCACCAACAACTTTGGCTAACTATATAAGAACATAATGAATAAAACATGTGAAGTATGCGCTAGATCAATAAATAGTTAATGATAATCGTTACCATTTCTGTTAACTTTCGCCATCGACGATATCTCCTCTTCTTTTCTTAAGTGGTAACGATAGCAATGAAAAAATTTTCTTACTCTCCCCTCGCCTTGGCCATTGTTACAGGCATCATTGCAACACCCGTACTTGCTGATACTCCCGCACCAAAGATTGATGAAGTCATCGTGGTGACGGCCAGTGGCATGGAACAAAAAGTGGTTGATGCACCGGCATCTATCTCAGTGATCAGCAACGAAGACTTAGCACAGAAAAATTATCATGACCTCGCCGAAGCGCTCAGTGGTGTAGAAGGTGTTGATATTCGTAGCGGTACAGGTAAAACCGGTGGTCTTGATATCAGTATTCGCGGCATGCCGAGTAACTACACCCTAGTGTTGGTTGATGGCGTGCGCCAATCAGCAAGTTCAGACACAACACCCAACGGCTTTGGCAGTATGAACACCGGCTTTATGCCACCGTTAAATGCGATTGATCATATTGAAGTGATTCGCGGCCCAATGTCGACCCTCTACGGTTCTGATGCTATTGGTGGGGTGGTGAATATCATCACCAAAAAGTACGCCGATCAATGGGGTGGCAGTTTAAACATTGCCCACGCGGTTCAAGAAGATGATAAATGGGGTGATAGCTCAACTGTCGGTTTCTATGCCGCCGGACCGTTGATCAAAGACAGCTTAAATTTGACCCTGCGCGGCAATATGCGCCACCGTCAGGGCACCAGCATGGAATCATTAAGTGAAACTAGCGCCACTCGCACCCCATTTCCGACCGAAAGCGACAACTATACCGTGGGTGGCAGACTGAATTACAAACTCAACGACCAGCATCATCTGTGGTTGGATGCCGAAGTAGCCCAGCAACAGTTTGATAATGCTAATGATCAATTGGGTCCAGTAGGCACCGCAGGCGGTGGCTACGAGAGTCAGCTGCAATATGAGCAAGCAAAACTGGTACTGGGTTATGATGCGGAGTTGAGTTTTGCCACTTGGAAATCTGACCTGCTGTATTCCACCACGGAAAACAAAGGCCGTTTGATCACCGCCAGAAGTTTACCGATTGAGTTTGCACCCATTGACGGTGAAAAACGCGAGCTGAAAAACCGCAACATCATCCTCAACAGTAAACTCATTGCTGCCATTGGCGATGCGCACCAACTCACCGCCGGCTTTGAATACTGGAATGCGCAAATGAAAGACGGCATCGTGTTAGCGGTGAGCGGCGAAACCTTTGAGCAAGACAGCTATTCCGTCTATGCAGAAGATCAATGGATGCCGCTGGAGCCGTTAACAGTTACCCTCGGCGCCCGATATGAAAAGCATGACGATTTTAATGGCCATGTAAGCCCTCGAGCGTACGCTGTGTATACGCTCGCCGATGATTGGACCGTAAAAGGCGGCGTCAGCACAGGTTACAACACGCCAGCGCTTAGCCAGTTGCACGATGGCGTCAGTGGTGTAACCGGCCAAGGCAGCATCAACACTGTCGGCAATCCATCACTAAACCCAGAAAAATCAACCAACTATGAAGCTGGGGTTTATTACGAAAACATTCACGACTTCAATGCCAACATCACAGTGTTTTACAACAAGTATGAAGACGCAATTGAGTCGTACGCAGTAAATGATGACACCAACTCATATCGCAACGTAGGAAAGGCGAAGGTTGAAGGCGTTGAATTTGCGACTTCGTTCCCGGTGCTGATCGATGCGTTGAATTTCAATCTCAACTACACCTATAACCACAGCGAACAGCTAAACGGCGACAACGCTGGTGCGCCATTGAATGCCACCGCCAAACACATGTTAAATGCGCGGCTGCAATGGCAAGTCAATGACGATTTAACCGCCCGAATCTCGGCGGAATATCATGGCAAGTTGCCTCGCTATACCAGTGTTTATGACAATCTGACCGCAACCCAGCAGCAAGTGGTGACCGGGCTTGGCAATGACATGAAAGCGTGGGCAGTGATTGATTTAGGTGCTGCTTACAAGCTAACCGATAGCATTACGGTTAATGCCAATATCAACAACTTATTGGATAAAGATTTTTCTGCAGTTGAGCTGTTTGGCTCAGGACGTAACACCGAATACGCCGGTGATTACTTTAGCACGTCGCGATCAACCACAGGTTACGTCAATCCAGGCCGCAACTACTGGGTATCAATGACCTTTAATTTTTAACGGTTAAACACCTTAGCCAACTTTGGGTCGGCAACGAAAAGGCGAGTCTTCACTCGCCTTTTCTCTTGCTGCTGCGTCATAACATAGCACGTGGCGTCAGTTGAACTTAATCGCCATCAATCATGCGGCCAATACCACCGAGCACCGAGCCTTCACCACGATCGCTCCCTCCAGCAGATGGCGCATGGGCAATAATACGATCGGCCATCCGAGAGAATGGCAAACTTTGCAACCATACCGTGCCATGGCCTTGTAACGTGGCAAGGAATAAACCTTCGCCGCCAAACAACATCGATTTCAGCGAGCCAGACCGCTGAATGTCGTAATCAATACCTGCAGTAAAGCCTACCAAACAACCGGTATCAACCCGCAGAGTTTCACCCTGAAGATCCTTGCGGATCAAGGTACCACCGGCATGGATAAACGCCATGCCATCGCCTTTTAAGCTCTGCAGAATAAAGCCTTCACCACCAAAGAACCCTGCGCCAAGCTTCTTGTTAAACTTCATGCTCACCCGCGTTCCTAGCGCTGCCGCTAAAAAGCTGTCCTTTTGCAAAATGAGCTCACCACCCACTTCATCCAAATCTATCGCCAAAATGGTGCCGGGATAAGGCGCGGCAAACGCCACGCGTTGCTTACCATAGCCTTCATTGGTGAAGTGGGTCATAAACAAACTTTCACCGGTCAACATCCGTTTACCAGCACCCATCAGCTTGCCAAAAAAGCCTGATTCCACCTCGGAACCATCGCCCATGCGAGCCTCAAAAGCGATACCCTGCTCCATGTAGGTCATTGCTCCCGCTTCGGCGATCACCGTTTCGCCGGGGTCGAGTTCAACTTCAACCAACTGCATACTTGAGCCGATAATTTCATAGTCGACTTCGTGACACTTTCTGTTCATGGCAATTCCTCTTGCACTCACTCTCGTTGATTTATAGGTCATGCGGCACAACGTTAATGTGCATTTTCTAACAATAGCAGGTATGACCCCACAGTCCCGAAGGGGATCGGCACAGGCTCAACGCTAACAACGCGCCAACCTTCAGCGTTATATTGGGCAATCTGTTCATTCAACGCGGCAACATGAATTCTACCGCTCCAAAAATTCCGTCTTTTAAATTCTACAACCCGCTGCATAACCTAGATCCGTGACGCAGACAACGTCGAATACAGACATATTATGTCACTAAGTTATGACATAAATGATGGTAACTCTCAATTGCTATTTTTAATCTCTGGTTCATATAGCCCGCTAAATAACAGGAAAATTCATTCACTCAGTACAAAAGTGCCAACAAGCATAAAACAATGTTGCAGCATTGGCGCGCTTTTGATTATGCTCGATTTCCTCTATCACCTGTAAACCATGCTGTTGTCTGTCCATGTTGAATCTGTCGTTACTTAGCGTGTTTATTCCTACCTTTTTATTGGTGTCGGCCACGCCCGGCATGTGTATGACATTGGCCATGACCCTCGGCATGCAAGTAGGACTACGCCGCACACTGTGGATGATGCTCGGTGAAGTTGTCGGTG